>CAMLEF010000004.1 GCA_946478675.1 uncultured Flavobacteriales bacterium
CGCGAGAGCTTCGAGAGCTTCAGATAGTTATCCGTGATCTTCTCGAGCCGGTCGCCGTAGGACGGATCGTCGCCGTAGATAATGTAAACGTCTTCGTCAGGCGCGTAAAATTCACCGTTTACGATCGTGCAGGTGGAATTGTAATTGGTCGCATACACCTTGCCCTGGATCGACGCCTGGCCGCCTTGCCCGGGACCGTTGCTGCAGGAAGAAAATCCGAATGCCAGAAGAACTGCGAAGGAAAAGAGAAATGTGCGGAGCATAGTGAGAGTTTGTGAATTCGTTCGCTTTGGTTTAACGCAGCCCGGGAAGAAATGGTTGAGCCCTTTTCCGTCTGTGTGATAATTATCTCCGGTCAGGGGCGTTGCCGGTGACGATTTTCACCCCTTCCACATTCACATTTTTTCGGTCGGGGTTAACAAGCGGATAACCTTACCGTTATGCCTGCGTTAATCATCGGTAAAGTTATCGGTTTTCCGCTACCGGCCAAATGCTTAGCGACGAACCGCCACAGTGCTGCGGGCAACAGCGCCGTTGGGCTTCGTGATGACGGCAAAGTAGAGACCGTCCGCGAGATTTTGCGTGGAAAGCTGCAGCTGCGAAGACGACGGCGTTTGTAGTTCCGCAACGATTGCACGACCCGTCGCGTCGAAGAGCTGAACGGAACATTCTGCGGCGTTCCATCCTTCCGGCAACAGGATCGTGGCGGAAGTGACGGCGGGATTCGGGAAAACTTTCAGCCCGCCCGAATTAGCGGACTGCTCTTCCACGCTGAGCCAGCAACCGTAAGCCGACAATTGCGAGGTGAGGCTTGTGCGGCGGGCGGTGATGAACGGCTTCAACCCGGGCGACTGATTCACCGTCATCGTGATGTTGTCTTCGAATTGCTGGTTGGTAAAATCCTTCAGCGTGTCGGCGTACACGTCGGTGCGGATCTTGTTGGCGAGACTGTCGATGTACGCATCCATCGCGGCGTTGGAGAAATCCTGCATGAGGTTGCAGTACGCAGAAATGTACATCGCGTGATACGTCGCATTGGCGAGCATGTTGTTGGCGAGCGGGCGCGCGGTGGGCTGGTTGAGGTAATCGTAATTCAGCGATTGCAGCTGCGTGATGCTCATCGCCATGTTGAAATTGCCGAACGCTTCATTCACGTCCCACGCGATCCAGTGGAATTTGAAATACGTCGAATCGTCGTACACGAAATAATTGTGGCCGCTGCCGATGTACGAATCGAGATCGACGAACATGTTCATCGCCGCCATGTAGCTGAGGAATTGCCAGCTGTCGAGCACCGTTTCCAGCGAATCGTAATAAACGCCGCTTGCCGTATTGTTTGCGATATCGATGAGATGAACGAGATCATTCCACGAAGTCGCGTTCGAATCCGACTCCAATGAATAACGGTTGTAATACGACGAAGCGCTGCTGCCGTACCATTTCATATCGCCGTTCGGATCGCCTTTGTAGAGGTTGCCGTCGTTGTCGGGATAATGCTGCTTGAGGAATTTCGAATTCACTTCTTCCACGAGCGTGTACAATCCCCAATAAACGCCGTTGAGATACACTCTCGCATACGTGCAGCGCGGCGCATCGATCCCGTGCGCGTTCAAAAAATCGAGACAGATCTTCTCACGCATCAGCGTCGGATCTTTGAAGCTGTTGTTGAGGTTGAATTTCTTGATGCCGTCGAAATCCTGTCCCGCAACAAACAGGTTCAGATCGATCTTGAATGATTTTTTATTGCTGGGATTGTTGAACGAAGAATTTCCTTTCGTCTTGATCCCGACCGAAGGCATCACGCGCCCGTCGAGCGTCATGTCGCATTCCATGTAGGAATCGTTCGCATGCGTGGCGATCAGCGAATCCCAGTAAGACGTTTGGGAAAACGTGAAATAAATATCGTGGATGAAATTCGCCGCCCAGAGACTGTCACCGTCGGCTGCGCGGGAGGTGAACGGAAGGGCGAAAAGCAGGAGAGCGAAGATGCGTTTCATAGGGGTCGGGAGTTGGGCGTTGAACGAAAATAAAACAGTTGTGCTGTTTTTTCAAAAATGAAAAAGCACGGGAAGAACAGGAAGAAAACGAGGTGAAGATTCCGAATCCGGCGGCGATGGGTTGCTTTCCCAATAGTAATCCGCGAATTCATTACCGTATGTTCCCCGAACGATTAACTTTACTTCCTATGCGAAAGCTGACGCTCACCACGACGATCACGGAATTTTCGAACGACCAGGAACTGCCGGCGAACGAGCTGGAATTGCTCAACGCGGCGCGAAAGGCGGTCGGGAATGCGTATGCTCCTTATTCGGAATTTTACGTGGGCGCGGCGGTGCGGCTGGCAAACGGGAAAGTCGTTGCAGCGAACAACCAGGAGAATGTCGCCTATCCTTCCGGTCTTTGCGCGGAGCGTGTGGCGATCTTTTTTGCTTCCGCGAATCATCCCGGCGAAAAGATCGAAGCGGTGGCCGTGAGCTGCTCTTCGGAGAAAACCGGTTCGGATAAACCCTTTTCTCCCTGCGGCGCCTGTCGCCAGGTTTTGGCGGAATATGAGCAGAAACAGCATTCTCCGATCCGCGTGCTGCTCGGCGGGAAGACGGGAACGATCCTTTCGGTGGACAGCGTGAAAGACCTGCTGCCGCTGGTGTTCGAGGCGAACGAGCTGAAGAATAAATAGCCCGGTTTTCGTTTTTTGCCTTTCCCCCGGCCCATACCGGGTATTATCTCTTTCGTTATCTTTGAAACCTTAACAAAATCCCGTCATTCATGGCGACCAAAACACAGAAGGCAGCTCCCAAAAACAAAAGCGGTTTCAGCAAGGAAGTTTACCAGTACTGGTACGAATCGATGCTCGTGATGCGCCGCGTCGAGGAGAAATGTTCCGAATTGTATATCCAGCAAAAGATCCGTGGCTTCTGCCACCTCTATATCGGCCAGGAAGCGCTCGTAGCAGGCGCTGAGTCCGCGATCACGAAAAACGACCGCGTCATCACCGCTTACCGCGACCACGCGCACCCGATCGGCCGGGGCATGCACCCGAAATTCGTCATCGCCGAGTTGCTCGCCAAAGTGACGGGCTGCTCCAAAGGCAAAGGCGGTTCGATGCACATGTTCTCGAAAGAGCACAGCTTCTTCGGCGGGCACGGCATCGTGGGCGGACAAATTCCGCTGGGCGCAGGCATTGCATTCGCCGACCAGTACAACGGCACCCAGAACGTCACGCTCTGCTACATGGGCGACGGTGCTGTCCGCCAGGGCGCGCTGCATGAAACGTTCAACATGGCGATGCTGTGGAAACTGCCGGTGATCTTCATCATCGAGAACAACAATTACGCGATGGGCACTTCCGTCCAGCGCACTTCGAACGTGCATGATCTCTACAAGCTCGGCCTGAGCTACGACATGCCTTCTTTCCAGGTCGACGGCATGCGTTGCGAAACCGTGCACCAGGCGATTGCCGACGCAGCAGAACGCGCACGTGCCGGCCAGGGCCCGACGCTGCTCGAGATGAAAACCTATCGCTACCGCGGCCACTCGATGTCCGATCCGGCGAAATACCGCACGAAAGAAGAAGTCGAAGCTTACAAAGCACAAGACCCGATCGAGCTCATCCTTTCCACGATGAAAGAGAACAGCTGGATCGACGACAAAGGCATCGAAGCGATGGAAGCGAAAGTAGCCGCGCTCGTTGACGAATCCGTGAAGTTCGCGGAAGAGTCGCCGTTCCCGGAACCGGAAGAATTGTACAACGACGTGTACGCGGAACCGAACTATCCGTTCATCAAAGATTAATCGTGCTTAAACGCGCAGAAAATAAATGAACCACGGAGACACGGGGACACAGAGAAAAAACTCCGTGCCTCTGTGTCTCCGTGGTTAACCAACAACATTCACTCTCAGAAAATGGCAGAAGTAGTTAAAATGCCGAAACTCAGCGACACGATGACCGAAGGTGTCGTTGCAACCTGGAATAAAAAAGTCGGTGATACGGTGAAGAAAGGCGACATCCTCGCCGAGATCGAAACCGATAAGGCGACGATGGAATTCGAATCGTTCTACAACGGAACGATGCTGTACATCGGCGTTGAAAAAGGACAGGGCGCTCCGGTCGATGCGGTGCTCTGCATCATCGGCAACCCGGGCGAAGACATCCAGCCGTTGCTCGAAGCTGCCAAAAACTCTTCCGCGAAAAAAGAAGAAGCTCCTGCCAAAAAAGAAGAGCCGAAGAAAGAAGAGCCCGCTCCGCAGAAAGTAGCCGCCGAGAAAAAACCCGAGCCGGTGAAAGTCGCGCCGCAGCCGGTGATGGCGGAAGTCAGCGAGAACGGCGACGGCCGCATCAAGGCTTCCCCGCTCGCGAAAAAGCTGGCGGCGGAAAAAGGCCTCGACCTCAATGCCGTTTCCGGAACCGGTGAGCACGGACGTGTCGTGAAGCGCGACGTGGAATCGTGGCATCCCGGCAAAATGGGCAATCTTTCGTTCGGCGGCGGCAGCGCTGTCATCAACACGAAAGAAAGCTTCACCGAGGAGCCGATATCGCAGATGCGCAAAACCATCGCGCGCCGTCTTTCCGAAAGCATGTTCACCGCGCCGCATTTCTATCTCACGATGGAGATCGACATGGACCAGGCCGCAAAATCACGCGAAGCCATCAATGCGATGGGAACGGTGAAGGTTTCTTTCAACGACATGGTGATCCGCGCTTGTGCCGCTGCGCTGCGTCGTCATCCGAAAGTGAATTCTTCGTGGCTCGGCGACCGCATCCGTTACAACCAGCACGTGCATATCGGCGTGGCGGTTGCGGTCGAAGAAGGCCTGCTCGTTCCGGTCGTGCGTTTTGCCGATCAGAAATCCTTCGCGCAGATCGGCGCTGAAGTGAAAGAGTACGCGAAAAAAGCAAAAGAGAAAAAGCTGCAGCCGTCGGATTGGGAAGGCAACACGTTTACGATTTCCAACCTCGGCATGTTCGGCATCGAAGAATTCACCGCGATCATCAACCCGCCCGACGCCTGCATTCTCGCGGTCGGCGGCATCAAGGATACGCCTGTCGTGAAGAACGGCCAGGTCGTTCCCGGCAAAGTGATGAAAGTAACGCTCTCCTGCGACCACCGCGTTGTCGATGGCGCAACCGGCGCGGCTTTCCTGCAAACCCTGAAGATGATGCTGGAAAACCCGGTGACGATGTTTATGTAATCGTTTTTACAGGAAATGAAAAGCGGCAGGAGCGTTCTTCTGCCGCTTTTTTTGCGCTCAGTTTCTGCGTATCTTTATTAGTAAGATTTTTATTATGACTTCTTCGTTAAAAGCGGTTTTTTCAAAATTGAGCAAGATGTCTGCAGCGGAACAAAACGCAATTGCAGCCTTACTAAAGGAGGAGCTTGCCTGGAAGGCTTCTTTCGAAGAATCACAGGAGCAGCTCGGTCTCCTGGCAGAAGAGGCTGTTGCCGAATACAAAAAAGGCAAAACCAAGCCCGTTAAGCTCAAGTGAACTCGGTTACTACAGAGCGCTTTCGAAAAGCGTACGCTAAGCTTCCTGATAACATTAAAGAAGCGGCACGGAAAGCCTATTATTTGTGGGAAGCTAACCCGGGCCATGCGTCACTTGCATTCAAGCAAATCCATGCTATTCAACCGATTTATTCTGTGCGAGTGGGCTTATCCTGGCGTGCGCTCGGCGTAAAACAAGGACGAACTATGATCTGGTTCTGGATCGGCTCGCATGCTGAACACGATAAGTTGATTGCTTCTTTGTAAAGCGGCAAGAAGATTCTTCTGTCGCTTTTTTTTAGCCGCAGATTACGCGGATTGCGCAGATTAAGTCGAATCACAAACTCTCTCTTCAAATCATCTAATGCTTCCCCGCTTGTTCGAGCGGAGTCGGGAACTTGTTTCATTCCAATGCAACAGGTTCCCGACTCCGCTCGAACAAGCCTGGGAGATTACTTGCGTCTTCTTCCAAAATAAATTTTCGGCTGCTCCAGCTTTATTGAAAAACGTTTCGGCCAGTACGTCACTCCGGCGGAAAACGTCAACGCAAGCGGAATGCCGGGCGTGAAGCCGAAATTGAAATCCAGCGATTCGCTGAGCTGCCAGTGCCAGGCGAATTCTCCGGCGATCCAGAAGATCTTGTATTGCACGTCGCCGAGATGACGGGAATGGTAACGACGAAAAACGCCGCCGTCTTCGTATTCGGGGAAACGGTTCCAGTCCTGCCGGTAATACAGCATCGGTCCGATGCCGAGCAGCAGGCGGTGCTTTCCTTTTTCCCAAAGCAAACCGCGGATGCCGAGATGCGAAAATCCTGCAAGGCCGCCGGAGCAATCGGTGAACGCGCCCTGCATTAACGTCACGGCAAGCTGATCGTAAAAAAAGTAATGATCAATGGAAGCGACGCCGCCGAAGTTGAGCACCACGAACGCGTGGTCGTCGAGCTTGTGCGGCTGGATCGACGCGGTCTGGTCACCGAACGGATGCACCGTGAGCCCGAGGTAACGTAACGACAAAGTAGTCTGCGCTTTTGCAAGCACACACATTAACATTGCGATCGTCACGAACAACTTCTTCATCGCTGCAGCAAACGGACGAAACGATCAAGCGTTGCACGGATCACGCGATGCAGCCAGCGTAAGTGCGCATACTTTTTCACGAAGCCCGGCGACCAGCCATAATACCAGCGAATGAATGCGCGGCCGAATGCGGAATGCGAAAGCGTTTCATCACGGAATCGACGCAGCACCAAAACTTCCGGCGCGTCGTAAGAGCCGTACACCATCGTCGCGATGTAGCAGCCGCTGTTGCTGCCACTGCCGTTTCCGTTTCCGCTGCCACTGTTGCTGCCTCCGCTGTTGCTGCCGCTGGTTGTGTTGTTAGCCGCATTAGTCGAAGCATTCACCAGCGCGAAGATCAGCCAGATGAGCAGGAGAAACGCGATCACGACAAACAGGATGAACAGCCCGATGGTGAGGCCGATGATCTTGCCGTCGTCATCGCCTGCTGCATGGAGCACGGCTTTGCGAAGCTCTTTCTTCGAAAGCTTCACGGGTTGCTCGCCCGTCGTGTCGGCAGCTGCAAACGCGTGATCGGTATAAAGATCGAGCAGCTGTTTGCGCGACGGTTTTGCTTTTGATGTTTTTCGCGCCGTCAATGTATCGTGCGAAAGCTGCGCATGATCCACATGGAAAGCGCCGTTCGGTCCGTGCATGTACACGTCGGCGCTGCGCAGGTAATCCGAGAGCTCGGTGTCGGACGAAATTTCGGTGGAAACGGTTTCGGTGTTGCGTTGCGTGCGGCAACACCAGAGGGCCAGCGTCAGCAGTAACGCAAGGCCGAAGAAGGTTCTTTTTTTCATACGGACAGTTTGGTCAACACGATTTCCGCGCAAAAAGCGCAGCAGTACTTCCAGAACGTCGCCCGTATTCTGTTACGAATTAAAGAAATTTTCTCCGCGCGTTTGCCATTCTCACCATTAACGGGGAGCGAATTTTTTAAATTAGAAGAATGAAAAACCTTCTCTTGCTGCTGACGATCGTGCTGCTGGCTTCCTGCGGAGCGGGAAAACGGCTGTATCGCCCGGGATGGTATACCGATCGTCATCACGCGAAAAACAATCCGCAACAAGAGAAAGAAGCGGCAGCAATTCCGCAACAAATTTCCGTCTCCACCGATAGCGTAACAGCTGCGGATACGACAATCGCTATTGCGGAAAAACCGGTTGCTCCTGCCACGGCTGCAACACCGGCTTCTTCCCTGCCCGCTTCCGTTCACGCTGCTTCGCCGCCTGCCCCACGTCCCGACCCGCCCATGTCGTATGCAGAAGCGCGACGCCGCATGGCCGAACAAGGTTGCTCGCCGAATGCTTTTGCCACCGCCATTTATATTATGGGCTTCGCCAGCCTCATCCTCGATTGCGTCGGCGCGGGATTGCTGTTTTCATTGCTCACCCTGATCCTTTCGATTTTCGCTACCAATTCCGTGATCGCAAAGGGGAATTGCATTGATGAAAACCTGGCCCTCATCAGTCTCGGCAAACGACTGGCGGTACTCGGCCTGATCATCATGGCGGTGATGACGCTGGTGCTGTTCATCGCGGTGATCGCGTATTTCATAGCGACGGCTTCGCACTGACCGGTCCTTTCAGACGGAACAACGCAGTCCACGAAACTCTGCCTACTTTTGCGCGACATGAGCAGCATCGCGACTTTCCGCAAACAAAACCTCTGGCTCGGCTGGATCATTTTTCTCGTCACGGCGATCGTTTATTGCTGGTGCATCGAACCGACTGCGAGCTTTTGGGATTGCGGTGAATACATCGCCTGCTCGAATGGGCTCGAAACGGGTCACCCGCCCGGCGCTCCTTTTTTCCTGCTGCTGGCCCGTGCGTTCTCGCTGCTTTCCTTCGGCAACAAAGAGCTCGTCGCGCCGCTGATCAATTGTTTGTCGGCGCTCGCCAGCGCATTCACCGTACTCTTCCTTTTCTGGAGCATCACGCATCTCGTCAAAAAAGTGCTGCTGAAAACGGAAGAAGATTACACGAAAACCAAAACGTATCTCGTGCTGCTTGCCGGCGCTGTCGGTGCGCTGTCGTATGCGTTCACCGATTCGTTCTGGTTCTCTGCGGAAGAAGGCGAAGTGTACGCGTTGTCTTCGCTCTTCACGGCGATCGTTTTCTGGGCGATGCTGAAATGGGAAAACGTCGCCGACGATCCGCATTCCGATCGCTGGCTGGTGTTCATCGCTTACATGATCGGCCTTTCGATCGGCGTTCACCTGCTCAACCTGCTGACGATTCCTTCACTCGTGTTCATCTGGTATTACCGCAAGTATCCCGATACGAACTGGTGGAAATTTCTGCTGGCGGGCGTGATCGGTGTGGCGCTGCTCGGCGGCGTGCAGGATGTGCTCATCCCGGGAATCGTTTCGCTCGCGGGAAAAACAGAATTGCTTTTCGTCAACAAATTTCATCTCGGCTTCAACAGCGGCATCAGCACGTTCTTCGCGACGCTGGCAACTTTGCTCGTGGCAGGAATTGCGATCGGGCACCGGAAAAAAATCCGCTGGCTGACGACTTCGTTTCTTTCGCTGACGGTATTGCTTATCGGCTACTCCAGCTTTTTCGTGCTGGTGATCCGCGCGCAGGCCGGCACGCCGATCAACGAAGGCAACCCGTCGAACCCGATCAGCATGCTCTCGTACCTCAACCGCGAGCAATACGGCGACTGGCCGCTGCTGTACGGGCAATACTACAACACGCCGCTCGACCTTGACAAACCTTATCTCGACGGCGACCCGGTTTACGTGAAAGACACGCTCTCCGGCCGCTACATCGTCAGCGACGCGCGAAAAAATTACGTGCCGAATTACGACAAAGCGGGCTGCACGATTTTCCCGCGCATGTACAGTTCGGGTTACGCTTCTGGTTATGCAAACACTGCGCATGTGGAAGGCGACACCGTGCTTTTCCGTTCGCCGAAAGGACAGAAGCCGTATCCCGTGCTCATCCCGACGTTCGGCGAAAACCTGAAATTCTTTTTCGGCTACCAGGTCGGCTGGATGTACGGGCGTTATTTCCTGTGGAATTTCATGGGACGGCAGAACGATCATCTCGGTTACGGTAATGATGCGGAAGGCAACGTGCTGACGGGCGTGAGCTTCGTCGACAACTTGCGTTTGGGCGATTACAGCGTACAACCGGAAGCGCAGAAAAAAAACAAAGCGCGGAACCGTTACTTCATGATCCCGCTGCTGCTTGGCGTCATCGGATTTTTATGGCAGGCGAAACATGCGGCGCGCGACAATTTCATTGTGTCGTTGCTTTTCCTCTGCACGGGATTGCTGATCGTTTTTTATCTCAACCAGACGCCGTGGCAGCCGCGTGAACGCGATTACGCTTACGTCGGATCGTTTTATGCGTTTGCGATCTGGATCGGTTTCGGCGTGATCGGCGTGTATCGTTTGTTCCGCAGTTTCCTGTCGACGAAACCTGCAATGGGAATTGCGCTCGTCATCAGCGCGCTTTCTCCCGTGCTGCTGTTCTCGCAGAACCTCGACGATCACAACCGCCGCGGACGTACGGCTGCACGTGACGTGGCCATCGACATGCTCGAATCGTGCGAGCAGAACGCCATCCTTTTTACGTACGCCGACAACGACACGTTCCCGCTCTGGTATGCGCAGGAAGTGCTCGGCATTCGTCGCGACGTGCGCATTGTTTGTCTCTCGCTCTTGCGCAGCGACTGGTACATCGATCAGCTGAAACGCAAGCAATACACGTCCGATCCGCTGCCCGTGAGCATGACGCACTGGCAATACCGCGACGGCACGCGCGACTTCATGAACATCTTCGAAGAAACCGACGACACGATTTCGCTGCAACGTGCGGCGCAACTGATGGTCTCGCAAAATTTCGGCGATCGTTTTGTGAGCACGACCGACGATACGCTGAATTACCTCCCGACGCGCAACGTGAGCCTCGTCGTGAACAGACAGCATGTTTCGCCAATAAAACTGAATTCACCTTCGGAGAAAACCGACAGCATCATCTATTGGCGTTTGCGCGGCGAATATTTGCTGAAGGACCAGGTCGCCGTGGTCGACATTCTCGCGCATAATGACTGGAAGCGCCCCGTGTATTTCGCGATGAACATGCCGGTGACCTGTTACGCCGGGCTCGACGATTATCTCCGCCTCGAAGGATTGGTGTATCATATGGTGCCGGTGAAAAATACGCGCGACGGCGGCAGCCTGCAATCGCGGCCGGCGGTGCTGCTGGATAAATCGTACGGGCTGGTGATGCATACGTTCCAGTGGGGCGGGCTGAAAGATGAAAGCGTTTATTCCGACGAAACGGTGAAGCGTATGTTTTCCGACATGGTGCGCGGCAGCTGCGCGAAAATTGCGACGGCGCTGGCGGAAGAAGGAAAACCGAAAGAAGCGATTGCCGTCATCAATAAATGCGTCACGGAAATTCCGGCTTCGCAGGTTGCGCCCGACCAGGCGTGGCTGGAGCTGGTGGACGCCGCGTATCTCGCCGGTGATCTGCAATTGGCGCAATCGCTTTCGCGGGCGGCGTTTCAGCATTCTTGCGATTCTTTCCGCTGGTACGGACAAATGCGGTTGTTCCCGTACAACCTCACCGAAGTGCGCGAAGCGATGATCGCGTTGTATCAGATGGCGGATAATGCCGGCGATGATGTGCTCGTACAGGAATACGAAAAGCAGTTGAAGTCGCTTGCGATTCCGTTGCCGCAGGAGCCGCCGCCATTGCCGGAAGATACGTTGATGCTGCAGGATACTTTACCGGATGGCGCCGACAGCGTGAAATAAAACCGCAAAGACGCGAAGGGCGCAAAGCTTTCGCCAACCTCTTTTAAGAAATTCTTCCCCAGTTGACGGAGCTGCTTTTCTCGCGCTGCAGTTCTTCTCTCAGCTTTGCGTTCTCTTCTTTTTCCAGCGTCGGGTCTTTGTCGAGAATTTCTGCGGCGGCGGTCCTTGCGTGCTGGAGAATGCCGGCGTCTTTGGAAATGTCGGCGAGTCGCAATCCTAACAAACCGCTTTGGCGCGTGCCTTCGAGATCGCCGGGGCCGCGCAGCTTCAAATCGACTTCGGCAATTTCAAAACCGTCGTTCGTGCGCACCATCGTTTCCATGCGCAGCTTCGAATCTTTACCGAGCTTGCCGCCCGTCATGAGAATGCAATAGGATTGTTCGGCACCACGACCAACACGACCGCGCAACTGGTGCAGCTGCGACAGACCGAAACGTTCCGCGCTCTCGATCACCATCACCGAAGCGTTCGGTACGTTCACGCCGACTTCGATCACCGTCGTGGCGACCATGATGTGTGTTTCGCCGCGCAGGAAACGCTGCATCTCGAATTCTTTGTCGGCGGCTTTCATCTTGCCGTGTACGATGCTCACCTGGTATTGTGGCGGCGGGAAAGCGCGCGAGATGCTTTCGTAACCGTCCATGAGATCTTTGAAGTCGAGCTTTTCGCTTTCTTCGATGAGCGGATACACGACGTACACCTGCCGGCCTTTCTTGATTTCTTCCTGCATGAAGCCGAATACGCGCAGTCGCTGCGAATCGTAAAAATGAATGGTGCGGATCGGTTTTCTTCCCGGCGGCAATTCGTTGATGACGGAAGAATCGAGATCGCCGTAGAGCGTCATGGCGAGCGTGCGCGGGATGGGCGTGGCGGTCATGACGAGGATGTGCGGCGGCGAGAGGGCTTTGCGCCAGAGCTTCGAACGCTGCTCCACGCCGAAGCGGTGCTGCTCATCGATGACGACGAGGCCGAGATTTAAAAACTGCACTTCGTCTTCGATCAGCGCGTGCGTGCCGATGAGAATTTTCATCTCGCCCGAACGCAGCTTCGCGTGCAGCACTTTCCGTTCCGCCTGCTTCGTGTTGCCGGTGAGCAGGCCGATCGGAACATTCATGTCTTTCAGCAATTCGCGCAGCGTATGAAAATGCTGCGTTGCGAGAATTTCGGTCGGCGCCATGAGGCAGGCCTGGAAACCGTTGTCGTTCGCGATGAGCATGCACATGAGCGCTACGACGGTTTTCCCGCTGCCGACATCACCCTGCAGCAAACGGTTCATCTGGTTGCCGCTGCCGGTGTCGATGCGGATTTCCTTGATGACGCGTTTCTGCGCATTCGTCAGTGGGAACGGCAGGTATTTTTCGTAAAACGTATTGAAGCTGTCGCCGACTTTTCCGAAGATGTAGCCTTTGAAATTTTCCTGTCGCAGCTTTTTCACGCGCAGCAATCGCAGCTGGATGAGCAGGAATTCTTCGAACTTGATGCGCGCTTCCGCACGACGCAGCTGGTGCGGATCGGAAGGAAAATGAATTTCTTTCAGCGCCGTTTCGCGAGAGAGCATTTTCAGCTTGTCGATCGTTTCGGCAGGAAGCGTCTCGTGGATCTTTCCTTCCGTCATCGGCACAAGCACTTTCAGCAGCTTGAGAATGCCTTTCGAATCGAGGCCTTTCATCTTCGCTTTTTCCGAAGAAGAATACATCGGCTGCAAAGCGCTCGCCCGTTTCAGGTTTTCCTCTTTGACTTCTTCAACTTCCGGGTGCGCGATGTTGATGCGGCCGTTAAAAACAGAAGGCCGTCCGAAAACGATGTATTCTTTTCCCGGGAGAAATTTCCCCTGCAGCCATTTCAATCCCTGGAACCAGACAAGCTCAAGGCTGCCGGCGGAATCGACCAGCATCGCCGTCATGCGCTTGCCCTGTTTCTGCCCGATGACTTTCGCCTGGAGAATTTGTCCGCGCAGCTGCACGTACGGAAGATCGGCAGTGATCTCGGCGGTCGAATAAAAACGCGTGCGGTCGACGTAGCGATACGGATACCAGCGCAGCAGATCGCCGAAGGTGCGGATGTCGAATTCCGTGTTCAGGACTTTCGCACGTTCGGGGCCAACGCCTTTGAGGTATTCTATGGGAGTATCGAGAATGCTGTCGGGCACGGGGCGAAATTACGATTCCTCCGCCGTGCCGGGGAAATATTGCTGGCATGACTTCGAAAAAGCCGGGCGCCCCCGTTTGTTCGAGCGGATGATCAGTTCCCGGTTACCGCGGAAGAATCCGTGGACGTCGTTACCGAATCGACCGCAACATTCATTTCCTGCGGCAGCAGCTCGTAAGTTTCCGGCTCTCCGCGGGAAATGTCTTCGATGGAAAATTTCGGCTCGACTACGACAGCGGCTTTTTCCTTCTTCTTCTCCTCTTTCACGCGCACGGCGATTACGATCTTCTCTTCTTTCGGCCGGTGCGCATTTTTTCCGAAGCCGGCAAAATGCGCGGTGAGCAGGAACTGTTGTGCTTTCGCTTCTTCGCCGTAACGGATCATCGTGCCGTTGTGAATGTCGTTGGCCATATCGGTGAAGCCGTAGATGCCGGCGAGCACCATGGCGAAAATGGAAAGTGAAATGAAGATTTTCATGGGCGGTTTGCTTTTATTTTTTCTTAAAACAGGAAGGCGAATGCGCGTTGGAAGAGTTCTGTTTTCTGCAGCAATGCTTCCGGCTCTCCTCTCGAAAAATCATCCGGCAGCACGACAAAAATGTAGAAGAGCAGGAAGAGAAGCCCGAGTGTGCCGAACACAACGAGCAGTGTGAGAAGGAGCGTTTTCTTCATGGCGGGGATGTTATGTGGTGAGCGTTTGCAGATATTTTTTCGACTGGAAGAAGATGATCGCTTCGGCGACGAGCGCATTGCCGACGACACTGATCCAAAGCGAAATCGAATAGTTCTGGAAATGCGTCATCGAATCGTGGCAGAGCAGGAAGAATACGATGTGGTACACGCGGAACGTGACGGCCGTGAGCGCCATGGCGTAGGAACGGATCATCCAGTATTTGTGCGAGAGAAAATTTTTCTGCTTCGCGGCGGCGATGAATCCTTTGTACGTCGAATAAAACCAGAACACCGCCATGAACATGAAACACGCGCGTTCGGCATAACCACCCTCGGCGAAGAACGTCATGTAAAAACCGGTGGGCGCGCCGAGCAGCAGCACGACAAACACGTAGACCTTTCCGGCGATGATGTGGATCTTCTTCCGCTTCTTCAGGATCCACGACGAGAATTGCGTGATGGCGGCGAGCAGGCAGAAACATCCGGCGGCGATATGCACGTAGAAGCTGATCCGCCAGACGGGCTTGTCGTACAGCACGAGACGTTCGGTGAGAAAGCTGGCGCTGGTATCGAAAGAGAAATACGGGATGGTGTTGCGGACGATGAGCAGGCTGAGCGTGATGATGGGCAGCCAGAAGAGCAGGAGCACGCTCCAGGTCATCGCTTGTTTCGCAGTGAGAACGCGGCTGTTCATGCGGTGGTGTTTGGTGTACCGAATTAACGCCGGTTGCCGCTGCGGATTTCGTTAAAATGTGTTAGTGCGCCGGTTTAAACAACAATTGCGCTTCCCGGACGGATAATTGGTAAAGCCGAAGGATAACCGGGCTGATCAACGGCGGACGGGAATGTGACCTTGGTCATAATCTGTTGCGGCGGTCTTTCCGAGCTTGCAGGCCTCTATAAAAAACACATTATGGCCTTCAAGACGATCATCGAACCGTTCCGCATCAAGATGGTGGAACCGCTGCATATTTCCACGCCCGAAGAACGCATTGCTTGCCTGAAGCAGGCGCATTACAACCCGTTCCTGCTTTCCGCGGATGAAGTCCTCATCGACTTCCTCACCGACAGCGGCACTTCTGCGATGAGCGCAGCGCAGTGGGGCGGCATGATGAACGGCGACGAATCGTATGCGGGCGCATCGAGCTGGAAGAAGATGGAAGCGGCCGTGCAGGAACTGACGGGCTATCGCCACATTCTGCCCACGCACCAGGGCCGCGCTGCCGAACGCATTCTCTACGGACATCTCGGCGGAAAAGGAAAAGTCTTCATCAGCAACACGCATTTCGACACGACCCGCGCGAACATCGAATTCTCCGGCACCACCGCTTTCGACATCCCGATCGAAGAAGCGAAGCACCCGATGCTTGATCATCCGTTCAAAGGGAACATGGATCTCGTTGCGCTGGAAAAACTGATCATGGAGCACGGCCCGGCGAACATCGGCGCAGTCATTCTCACCGTCACCAACAACAGCGGCGGCGGACAACCGGTCAGCATGGCGAATGCGAAAGGCGTGCACAAGATCTGCAAGGACTACGGCGTGCGTTTCGTTATCGACTGCTGCCGCGTGGCGGAGAACGCGTACTTCATCCATCACCGCGAAGAAGGTTATTCGAACCGCAGCTACGAGGAGATCGCGCAGGAAATGTTTTCGCTGGCCGACGGCGCCGTGATGAGCGCGAAAAAAGATGCGCTGGTGAACATGGGCGGTTTTCTCGCGTTGAAAGACGAAGCGCTGGCCAATGCCTGCCGAAACTTACTCATCATCACCGAAGGTTTTTCCACGTACGGCGGATTATCGGGCCGCGACATGGAAGCGATCGCGATCGGATTGAAAGAAGTGTTTGATCCTTCGTACCTGCGCTACCGCATCCGCAGCACGGAATACCTCGGCGAAAAACTGCGCGAGCTCGGCGTGCCGCTGATGTGGCCGATCGGAGGTCACGCGGTGTACGTGGATGCGAAGTCGATGTACCCGCATATTCCCGTGGAGGAATATCCCGGCCAGGCGCTGGTGTGCGAGCTGTACCTGAAAGGCGGCATCCGCTCGGTGGAAATCGGCTCGGTGATGTTCGGCAAATACGACCGCGAAGGGCGGTTGATCCCCGCAGCGTGGGAGCTCGTGCGGCTGGCCATCCCGCGACGGGTGTACACGCAGAGCCATATCGAGTACGTGGTGGAAGTGTTCGCGGAGCTGATGAAGGAGCGCGAGAGCGTGCGAGGCTACCGCATCACGGAAGAACCGGAATTTTTGCGGCATTTCACGTGCAAGTTTGCAAAGCGATAAGCGTGCGGAACACATTCGCTTTTGCTTGATATTAGATTCATTTTAACATTTACCCGTTCATCGCCGCGAATTACCAGCGGTAACTGAATACGGGCGGTGACCACATTTTCTTAAAAAAACCTTTCTATTTACTTGACAACGGGGTATGCGGCAAGATATATTTGCCGCCGAATTTCCTACGACCGGGTGAAGGCAGTCCCCAAACGTCCGGAAAGACAAACAACTCATCCGGTCAGCCGGCGTTTATCATTTAACACACCAGAATGAAACTTTCGCAGTTCAAATTCAACCTCCCCCGTGATCTTGTTGCCGATTTCCCCGCTAAAAACCGTGACGGTTCCCGCCTGATGGTCCTCGATCGCAAAACCGGCAAGATCGAGCACAAACATTTCCACGAGATCATCAACTACTTCGACGACGGGGACGCGATGATCCTCAACGACACGAAAGTTTTCCCGGCCCGCCTCTACGGCAACAAAGAAAAAACCGGCGCCAAGATCGAAGTGTTCCTGCTCCGCGAGCTGAACCGCGAAAGCCGCCTCTGGGACGTGCTCGTCGACCCCGCCCGCAAGATCCGTATCGGCAACAAGCTGTACTTCGGTGAGAACGACATGCTCGTTGCGGAAGTCATCGACAACACCACCTCGCGCGGCCGTACGCTGCGTTTCCTCTTCGACGGCCCGTTCGAAGAATTCAAGAAAACGATCGAAACCCTCGGCAACACGCCGATCCCGAAATACATCCGCCGCCCACTGCAGGCAGAAGACAAAGACCGCTACCAGACCGTTTACGCACGTGTCGAAGGCGCTGTCGCTGCTCCCACCGCGGGACTTCACTTCAGCCGCGAGCTGCTCAAGCGTCTCGAGCTGAAAGGCGTCACCTTCCCCGCGCTCACGCTGCACGTCGGCCTCGGCAGCTTCCGCCCGGTGGAAGTCGAAGACCTTACCAAGCACAAAATGGAATCGGAGCAACTGGAAATTCCCCAGTCCTGCGCTGATCTCGTGAACGATGCGAAACGCAAGAAGAAAAGAGTCTGCGCAGTCGGCACCACCGTCATCCGCGCTACGGAAACTTCCGTTTCGACCGACGGTTACCTGAAACCGTTCAACGGCTGGACGAACAAATTCATCTTCCCGCCTTACGATTTTTCGATCGCGAACTGCATGATCACCAACTTCCACGCCCCGGAATCCACGCTCCTGATGATGGTGACGGCGTTCGGCGGTTACGACCTGGTGATGAAAGCGTACAAAGAAGCTGTGAAAGAGAAGTACCGCTTCCTCAGCTACGGCGACGCCATGCTTATCCTGTAAGAGTATGGAGTCGGGAGTTTGGAGTTCGGAGTTTGCTCCAGGCTCCGAACTCCTGACTCCGAACTCCTGACTCCAAACTACCTCTTGAAACGATACGTCATCATCGTAGCTGCCGGTCGCGGTTCGCGTATGCAATCGCCGATCCCGAAGCAATTTCTCCGATTGCACGGAAAGCCGGTAGTCCTTCACAGCATTTCCGCTTTCGCCGAATTCGATCCGTCGATCCGCGTGATCCTCGTATTGCCGGCGGGACAATTCACGCTCTGGGAAAAAGTCGCTGCAGAGTTTCCATTGCCGCTTCCCGTGACGATCACGGCCGGCGGTGAAACGCGTTTCGAATCGGTGAAGAACGGCCTTGCGCTTATTCCCGACGAAGCGGCGATTGTCGCTGTGCATGATGCCGTTCGTCCGCTCGTGTCGAAACGAACCATCAGCTCTTCGTTCAAAGCGGCCGAGCATTATGGCAACGCCGTTCCCGCCATCCCGCTGAGCGATTCCATCCGGCAGATCGAATCTTCGCGCAGCGTAGCCGTCGACCGCTCGCGCTATTGCCTCATCCAGACGCCGCAGTGTTTCGCGGTGCCGCTGCTGAAAAAAGCGTATTCACAGGATTACCGCTACACATTCACCGACGATGCTTCCGTCGTGGAATCACTCGGCGAGCAGATCCATCTCGTCGACGGCAACGAAGACAATTTCAAGCTGACGACACCGACGGACCTTGTGATTGCCGAAGCGCTGCTGCGTCACCGTGCTACTTTCACCGGCGACCTGAGCGGCGGGACGCATCCCTGAAAAAATTGAATTAGTAAATGCGTTTTACAGCTGCCTGCTTCCACGCGAAAGACTTTCCATCGTAACCGCTCAGCTGAATTACGCCCGGCTTCTTTCCTTTTTCAAATGTGCCGAGCGCATCGAACTGCAAGGCTTCCGCTCCATTCTTCGTAGCCCATGTGAGCAGATCGGCAGCAGGAATTTGCGGCGCTTCTGTTCCGATGATCTTTAATTCATCGAGAATGGAAAGCCCGTCGTTCGATGCGAGGCTGTCGGTGCCGACGACGATGCGCACGTCGGCTTCGTGGAATGCAGAAAAATCCGGGAGACGATTTTCGATGTAAAGATTCGCATTCGGGCAGAAGCACCAGTACAAACCGTGATGCTGCTGTTCGGCCCAGCGGATATCTTCTGCTGAAGCTAGCGTGTTGTGAATGAGCAGCAGCTTCGGATTTTTCGCGAGATGCGGCAACGAAGCGCGCAGCGAATTTTCGCCGTAAGGTTTGTACCAGGAAATGTCGATGCCGAGGAACGCGTAAAAATCGAGCATCGGCCCTGTGCCTTCGAGCGAAAATTCTTCTTCCGCCGGGCTTTCCTGGCTGTGATACGAAGCAATCGTTTTTCGCGCAGCATTATCCGCAGCGATCAATTCCATCAGCCCGTGCGAAACGGAATACGGTGCGTGCGGCGTCAGCGAAGCCGGTTGCGGCGCATTCGACAGCAATTCTTTTCCTGCCGCAACAACTTTTTCCGCCATTGCAGGATTCAGCGCGAGCAGCTCGATGAAAGTGTGATACTGCAAACGGCTTTTCGCTTTTTGCGCGAACGTATCCGCAGTATTCGAAATATCACCGACAGCGACGATGCCGTTGCGGAACATTTCCTCTTCCGCTTCAACGATAGCAGCGGCAATCTGCTCCGGCGTAAACGTTCCGCGCTTCGGCAGCAGCTCTTTCGCGAAACCGACAAAACCGGTATGCTTCGTGATGTATCCGCGCAGGTGCGAAAGCTCGAGATGGCAATGTGCATTCACGAAGCCGGGACACAATACTCCTTCGAATTTTTCTGCAGCAGGAATGGCATCGTGCGCCGGATCGAGCAACGCTTCTACCGTACCGTCATCCTGAAGCGCGAGCACGCCGTTGCGGATAAAGCCGGTGTGCGGGGAAAAAACAAAATCGCCGGAGAGAAATTTCATCAGCGGCAAAGTTCGGGAATTATTTACCGGCAGAGCAGCAGCTTCGCGGCAAATTCCTCTTCACCGGAAATGACTTTCACGAAGTAAACGCCGTTCGCAAATTCCGCCAGGTTATCAAACAAAACCGTGGTGCCGGAGAGCGTTTTAGTCAGCAGCAATTGGCCGGTAACGTCATACAGCGCCACACTTCCGCTCTCAATGTATTCGCGGCTCATCAGCGGACCATCGGCAGTAACAGGATTGGGAAAGATGCCTGCATCTGCTAAAGAAATCTCCGGCAACGAAGTGACGATCGGCGGACAGGAGAGCGAAGTTTCCGTGAGCACCATTGCGCTGTCGATCACCGAGCCGGCTGTCAATACAAAATTCAGGCTGACCGGGTAAACGTGCGCCGTCTGCGGCGTGAGCGTAAACGGGAGCACGTTGTAGGACAGCGCCACCGAGTTGCAGAACACTGCGCTGTCGGCCGATTGTTTGTCAAGCCACAGGCGATTGTACACGAGATTGCCGACATGAATCTTGCTCGCACCCGCCGTATAGAAATTTCCATTGCCGGCATCGCTCACGCAGGCTTGCGCGAGGTAGCTGTTGTCCAGGATTCTTCCCCACAGGAAATTTCCGGCAGCATCGACGAGCACCTGGTCGAGGTTGTTGCCGCCGGTTTCCGTAAAAACAATTCTTCCATCCGAAAGCTCTGCGACGGAACACAGTCGATTGTCGCTGCCGCTATCGTAAATAGTACTCCAGAGCAGCGTTCCCACACTGTCGAAGCGCGCCAGGAACGAATGATACGTGACATTCGCCGCGCTGTACATGCCGCCGAGCAGGTAACCGCCGTCGCTCATGCGGAGGAGACGCGACGGATGACAATAGCCCGGCGTATAATAACGATGTGTCCAGGAGATACCGCCGGCGCTGTCGAGGCGGATCAGGGCGGGAAAATAATCGCCGGCGCCGAATTCGCGATCCACGACGATGAAGCCGCTGCCGTCCGGTATGGCATCGACGACGTTTCCTAACGATACGATCGTATCGCGATACTGGTATTGCCACACGATGTTGCCGTTGACATCGAAGCGCGTGGTCATGTTGTTGGAATTACAGCCGCCGCCGACAATGATTCCGCCGCCATCGTTTGCCGCGCAGATCGCAGAGGGAGAAACGTTATTGTAAGCGAACGACGTCAGGCATTTTTTCCAGAGCAGGTTGCCGGTGGTATCGAACTTCGAATACTGGATCACGTTGCCCGTCGTTGCGACATTGCACAACGTGACATAATTGCTGTCGGTGGTCTCGATCAGGCCGACGGAGAGCGAAAGATCCGGGTAGCGCAGCTTCGTGGTAAAAACCGGGTGACCGGCAGTATCCGCAGCAACGAGGTAATGCGGCCCGACATGCGAAAGAAAAATGCAGTTGCCGTTACTGCCGCGAATAAAATTTCCCGTGTAAGCATCCGGCGAAGCGATACTGTCGTAGCGGGTGGAAAATTGCGCGCGGGCCGAAAGACCGGAGAGCATCAATACAAAAAGCAGCAGGCGTGGGGTAGGGCTCATTATCAAATATACCGAATGCAACTTTCTGTTCAAACGTATCTCCGCGGCGCATTGATCGGGTTATCACGACCGCTGATCGAATTTGGCCGGGCATTTTCTTCCGCGATATCCTATCTTTAAGACGATGCGTCAGCTTTGGCTTTTTCTCTTCCTCTTGTTGGTTGGAATTTCATCTCCGGCAAAAAACACGGTGCGCCCGGGGGAAAGCCATATCTGTTCCACCGCGCTGGAAAACCAGGAAGGTCTTTCCACCGATGAACCGCTGACGCCAGTCGTAATCGAAGCCGGCGATTTCCAGCACAGCCGCTGTCTTTCCCAGCAACGACATTTTCACACCATCACAGCAGCGCTGCCGGAAATTTTTCATCCGCAGGTTTTCGTAACGGTATCTTTTGCGCAGCGACAGTCATTTCCGCTGAGGAAGCATTTGCTGTATTGCATCCTTCGCTGCTGAGCATTTCCTTCGCCCCTTTTGATTTTCCTGCCGTTGTCTCCCTGCACAATGGCCTTCGCGTTCTTAAAAATTATTCCTGTTATGAATTTATCATCCCTTCTTTCTTCTCTTTTCGGTCGCCCGGAAATGTTCGGCGGAAAACTGCGGCGTCTCACACTCGTGGCGCTCGGCATTCTTTCTGCGGGACTTGGTCTCGAAGGATTCGTGTTGCCCAGCGGATTTCTCGACGGCGGCGTCACCGGCATTTCGCTGCTGATCCACCGGCTTTCCGGATGGCCCTTGCCGCTGCTGATCGTGCTCATCAATCTTCCGTTCATGTTTCTTGCGTACCGGCAGGTGAACCCGGCGTTTGCGATCAAAACGATGCTCGCGATCGGCGGACTTGCCTTGTGCCTGGTGTTCGTGCCGTTCCCGGTCGTTACGCAGGACAAGCTGCTCGTTTCCGTCTTCGGCGGATTTTTCCTCGGGCTCGGCATCGGGCTCTGCATCCGAGGCGGCTGCGTGATCGACGGAACGGAAGTGCTTGCCATTTCCGTCGGTAAAAAAAGCGGGCTTTCGATCGGCGACGTGATCCTGATGGTGAACATTCTCATTTTCTCCGTCGCTGCTTTTCTCTTCAATCTTGAAACGGCGCTCTATTCGCTGCTGACGTATTTCGCCGCTTCGAAGTCGGTGGACTTTGTCGTGCACGGCATCGAAGAATACACCGGCGTGACGATCGTCTCGGAAAAAAGCGACGAGATCCGCGCGATGATCATCGACACGATGGGCCGCGGCGTGACGATCCTCGTCGGCAAAGGCGGTTACGGCAAAAAAGGCCAGAGTGGCGAGATCGACGTGCTGTACACCGTCATCACACGTTTGGAAATCGCGCGGTTGAAAAGCGAAATTGCGGTGATCGATCCGCAGGCGTTCGTCGTTATGCAGAGCGTCAACGATACGAAAGGCGGCATGGTGAAGAAGCGGCCGCTGGAAGCATAGCGACTCATTCGAATAGGATTATTATTAAAATAATTATATATTAGTTTGTAATTATTATTTAAACTTTTTAAAAAAATCTCAACATGAGAACCACTACACAAAAAAGCAGTGTCCTGCTGACACTCGCAGCCGGCACTGTGATCGCTATCCTGGCTGTAATCATCAGTGTAAAAGCGCTTGCCTGCCCGAACGTACTGCTCAGCAGCCCGCCCTCTTCCATGGCGGTTTACTCCGGCACCTGCAGCGGCGGCATTCCGTGCGACAGAAGCTCGACCACCATTTTTACGTTGTCGAATAACAGCTGCCCACCCTACACGTGGACATTCACCAACACGTCGATGTCGCCCAATTGCCAGAAAGTTTTTACCACCGTCAGCGGAGTGTCAACCCTGCAGGTTTCCATACCCGGCGCAACCGGTGATGCGATCACGTTGAAGATCACTGACGTCAACAACAGCTCATCGCCCACGTACAGCCTGACCGGTGTGCAATGCCATTAATCTTTTCTCCGGAAGGAAAATGCCACCGCTGCCGGTGGCATTTTTTTATTCCATAAAACGGGATCCCGGCGCAGCACACGTTTCATCCGGCAGCAGTTGACGTAAAAATGAATACTCCCCCTGTTAATACCTCCTAAATAGTGATTTCCCGCTCGTGGCGAGGGCGGTTTCGCCGTACCTTTGCACCAATGAATTCTGCACAGAAACCCAGTATCCGCAGCCTTTCGCAGGACGAGCTCAAAGCTTTTTTCACGGAAAAAGGCGAGAAGGCTTTTCGCGCGAAACAGGCCTGGGAATGGCTTTGGATGAAAGCGGCGCGCAGCTTCGACGAGATGACGAACCTTTCGAAAGAAACGCGTACGCTGCTGGCAGAACATTTTTCGTTTCCCGTCGTCAGCGTCGACAATCTCCAGGTGAGCCGCGACCGCACAATCAAAAATGCGTTCAAGCTGCACGACGGCAACATCGTCGAAGGCGTGCTCATCCCGACGGAATCGCGCATGACGGCTTGTATTTCTTCGCAGGTCGGCTGCAGTCTCACGTGCAAATTCTGCGCGACGGGGCGACTGGCGCGACTGCGCAACCTCGAAGCGGAAGAGATGTATGACCAGGTCGTGCTGATCCGCAACCAGGCGCAGGAACGTTACGGGCAGGCGCTCACGAACATCGTGTACATGGGCATGGGCGAGCCGCTGCTGAATTATAAAAACATGCTCGCATCGGTCGACCGCATCACGTCGCCGGACGGACTGGGCATGTCGCCGCAGCGCATTACGGTTTCCACCGCGGGCATCGCCAAGATGATCAAAAAGCTCGGCGACGACGAGGTGAAATTCAACCTCGCGCTTTCATTACATGCAGCGAACGACACGAAGCGCAACCACATCATGCCGATCAATGAGCAGAATTCGCTCGAAGCGTTGGCGGAAGCGTTGAACTATTTCTACGACAAAACCGGCACGCGCGTCACGTTTGAATTCATTGTCTTCAAAGATTTCAACGACGGCATCGAGGATGCGAAAGAGCTCGCAGCGTTCTGCCGCAAAGTTCCCGCGAAGGTGAACATCATCGAATACAATCCGATTGACGGCGGCGAATTCCAACAAACGTTGCCGGAGCGTCTCGACGTTTTCAAGAACGTGCTCGAAGACCGAGGCGTCATCGTGAACGTGCGTCGCAGCCGCGGGAAAGATATCGATGCGGCTTGTGGTCAGCTCGCGAATAAGAATAAGGCGGTGAAGGAGAAGAAGCTGAAGGCTTGATTTTTGCCGGACGATTTCACCCCGCTTGTTCGAGCGGAGTCGAGAACCTGTTTCATTCTAATGCGAAAAGTTCTCGACTCCGCTCGAACAACAGGTTACCACCCCCACCCCACTTTCACGCCCAACAACAACACCGGCGTCACCAGGATCTTCTTGAAATCCGGTGCGGCGATGAAATCCTTGATCGCATCAAACCAGCTCATCTGGCGAAGACCGAAACCGATGTGGAAATCGTAGAGCAAATGCTTTCGCTTTTCGAAATTGTCTTCCACGCCGATGAGAAAGCCGGTATGAAATGTATGGTTGGTCGTGGAAACGAAACCGGCGCTGGCGGAAGTGCCCTGCGAATAATCGAATTTGAAAACGCGGCTTTCCTGGCCGTATTCGATGGCGACATACGAGCCTTTGATGCCGACTTCTTCTTTCAGCGGATGGTAACGCACCTGCGCACGGAACGACCAGCCTAACCCGAATTTATCCGGCGGCTCGACGAAATCGTGCGAGAACAGATCGAAGTATTGCTGCACTTTGTTATTCCATGTCGTGCCCACGCCGCCTTCGACGGAAAAACGCCAGCCGATATACTGCTCGTAATGTAAAGTAGCGTCGCCGGCGATTGTAGCGACCGCGTTGAATTTGAAAGCGTGCCGGTAAACTTTGGGAATAACGGCGGACGCCTGCAGCCAGAGACAAAAGAGGCAACCGACGAGCAACGCCCGTTTCATAAGTTGAAACCGATTTTGATGCCGCCCGAAAAAACGGGGCCGAGATAATGCTCGTGACCAAACACAGCATCCGTTCCGAATCCGTCGATGTAATCCTGGTCGTACACGCGCACGCCGGCAGCGAGGAACCATTCCCAGAACATATTCTCATACGGATCGGCGTCCTGGTAACCGACCTGCAATTTGAATTCCGTCCACGTGCGGCGGATGGGATGCGGCTCTTTGATGAGGCCGGTATTCACGAAATACTCCATGCGCCAGTCGCGGCGGGAAACATCGGGCGCAAGATAAAAACCGGTGATCGCCGTTTCGTAACGCGACGGATACCAGCGGAATTGCAGATGTCCTGCGAGGCCCGAAAGGAAATGAACGTTTTTGCCTTCTGCGCTTTTCGTGATGTATTGCCCGTTGTTGATGAACAGCTCGTAGAAATAATCGACGTACGTTACACCGGCGCCTGCTTCCACGCTGAACGGATCGGAAAGACGGTATTCGTAAAAAAGCGAGAACTCGCCGCGCACGAATTGAAACGGGCTGATCTTTAACGCCTGCTGCACGCTGTCGGTGTGCATGCTGTTGCCGCCGTAACGCATCGGCAATTTGCCGTTCGGATTGATGACGGTGACTTTTACGTCGTTCGGCTTCGTCGTTACCGTATCGTGGCTGGTATGCAGGATCACCTGCGCGGGAAGACGGAAGCCGATTCCGCAAAACACAAGGATCAAAAACCGCACTGTCAGTCGCATGGTAAAATCGGTAGCTTTGTTAAAGTTACAAATGAAAATTCAATGAAACGAGCGCTTTTCGTCCTGTTTTCTTTCTGCTTCGTCCCTTTGCTGATCCAGGCCCAAATGGAAGTGACCTGGGGCGTTCCCCAAAAGCAGCAGCGTAAAACTTCCATGTCGGATATTCTCGGGGAAGACGGCACGTATGTCTACACCCTTCGCAGTGAATATTCGCTGTTCGGCAGCAACGACCCGATCGTCGAGCGTTACCGGATGAGCGACATGGGACTCGATTATTCCAAACCGGTGATCGCGAAAACGACTGACGGGAAATCGATGAACGTGGATTACATCTATTTCATCAACGGCAACCTGGTCGTTTTCGCCAGCCAGTACGATCGCGATCGGGATGTGAACACGCTGTATGCGGAGATCCTCGATGATCACGCCGTGCAGACGAAATCGTGGACGAAGCTCGCATCGATCAGCGCGACGAAACGCAACAACCCGGGCAGCTTCTACACCGGCCTCTCGCAGGATTCGACGCACATTTTGCTCGTCGTGAACCCGCCTTACGACAAATACGCCGACGAGAAATACACGCTGCAGCTCATCGATAAAGATCTCGGCACCACGTGGAAAAAAGAGATTGCGCCGCCGTACAAGGACGAGTTCTTCGCGCTGGATAATTTCGTCGTTTCGAGAAACGGTGACGTGTACATGCTAGCGACGATCTCGAAAGACAAATCCGTAATGACGCGCCAGGAACGCCGCACGCTGCCGACGTATTATCACACGGTTTTGATGTACGATCCCGTGCAGGAGAATCTCCGCGAATACAAGATCGACATCTCGCCGAAATTCATCAGCGACGTAAAGTTCACGGTGAACGCGAAAGGCGACATCATCTGCTGCGGCTTTTATTCGAACAAAGCTTCCAACGCAGTGATCGGCTCGTTCTACCTGAAGATCGACAAGGAAACGCAGAGCATCACCAGCCAGGGCACGAAAGATTTCCCGCGCGATTTTTTAACGCAGTTCATGAGCGAGAAAAAAGCGTCGAAAGGAAAAGAGCTGTACGATTACGACCTGAAGCATCTCGTGCTGCGCGATGACGGCGGCGCAGTGCTTGTGGCGGAACAGTTTTACGAAGTGCTCGTGCAGTCGTATGATCCCACCACGAAAACGTACACGTACACGTACTACTATTATTACAACGACATCATCGTGGTGAGCATCAATCCCGACGGCAACATCGCGTGGGCGAAGAAGATCCCGAAGTACCAGGTGAGCCGCAACGACGGCGGTTATTATTCGTCGTTCGCATTCGCAGTTTCCGGCGACAAAATGTATTTCATGTTCAACGACAACCCGAAGAACCTGAAGCTGACCGGCGAAAACAGCGGCGAAAATTTTCGATACATGAACAACCCGAAAAAATCCGTCGCCGTACTCGTCACGATGGACAGCAACGGCAACCAGGACCGCCAGGCGATGTTCAGCAACAAAGACCTCAAGATCATTCTCCGCCCGAAGCTCTTCATGCAGATGAACGAGCACCGCATGATTCTTTACGGGGAAAAAGGAAGCATCTTCAAGCTGGCGGACGTGAAACTCTGATATGCCAATCTGCCGATTTGCTGATATGCCGATGCGCACGGGCTTCCCGCAGTCAAAGATTCAAGATTCAACTATCCTTTCAGATGAGCATCCTCGTTTAAAGAATAGTTGAATCATTGAATTTTGAATCTTCAATGTGCGCCGGCATTTCGAGGGCATCGGCACATCAGCACATTGACACATCAGCACATTATTTCCCCTACCTTTGCTCCTTCCATCCTATGTCTGTCATCGACGAAATCAAGTCTCCTGTTGCGGCCGAAATGGAGCTCTTCGAGCAGAAGTTCCGGCAGTCGATGAAGAGTTCTGCTCCGCTGCTCGATAAGATCACCAATTACATCGTCAAGCGTAAAGGGAAGCAGATGCGTCCCATGTTCGTTTTTCTTTCCGCGAAGCTTTGCGGAACGGTGAACGATTCGACGTACCGTGCGGCGGCGCTCATCGAGCTGCTGCATACGGCCACGCTGGTGCACGACGACGTGGTGGACGACTCCAACATGCGCCGCGGATTTTTCTCCGTGAATGCGCTCTGGAAAAACAAGATCGCCGTGCTCGTGGGCGACTTCCTGCTTTCGCGCGGGCTGCTGCTTTCGATCGACAACGGCGATTTCCTGTTGCTGAAGATCGTTTCCGAAGCGGTGCGCGAGATGAGCGAGGGCGAGCTGCTGCAGATCGAAAAAGCGCGCCGCCTCGATATTGCCGAGCCGGTGTATTTCGACATCATCCGCCAGAAAACCGCTTCGCTGATCGCGTCGTGCTGCTGCTGCGGTGCGGCGAGTGTTTCCGACGACGAAACCGTGCAGGCGAAAATGAAACAGTTCGGCGAGCTGACCGGCATCGCGTTCCAGATCAAGGACGACCTGTTCGATTACGGCTCGAAAGAAGACATCGGCAAACCGACCGGCATCGACATCAAAGAGAAAAAGATGACGCTGCCGCTGATCTACGCGCTGAACAACGCTTCGCGTGCCGACAAACGCCGCATCATTAATATCGTGAAGCACCACAACGAAGAGCCGGAGAAAGTGGCGGAAGTCATCGCGTTCGTACACCAGAGCGGCGGCATCCAGTATGCGCAGGAAAAAATGTACGCGTATCGCAAGCTGGCGCTCGACCTGCTGAACACGTTCCCCGAAAGCCCCGCGCGAAAATCGCTCCACGATCTCGTCATCTACACCACCGAACGCGAAAAATGAGAACCGCAACCGCTCTTCTTCTCGCCCTTCTGTTTTCCCTTTCTTCTTTCGCGCAGGACACCTACCGCAAGCTCACGTTTCCCGACGGTCGCACCAGCGGCGAAGGAAATGTGGACAGCAATGGGAAGCTCAACGGCGAATGGACGTTCTATCACGAGAACGGCATGAAGAAATCGGGCGGGCTGTACGTGCACGGAAACGCGCAGGGCTGCTGGTATTTCTGGACGCCCGAAGGCAAGCTCGGCAGCTACGGATGGTACAAGAATAACGAGCTCGACAGCGTGTGGTTCACGTTTTTTCCCAATGGCGGCATCCAGCGCATCGCGTATTATCGTCACGACACGCTGAACGGGCCGTTCGTGGAATTCTGGGGCGACACGATCAAAAAAGAAGCCGGCGCTTATTTACACGGGAAGAAACAAGGCGCCTGGGTGAAATGGTATCCGAACACGAAGCTGATGGAAGAAGCGTGGTACGAGCAGGACATCGTCAACGGAAACTACGTTCATTATTACGATAACGGCAAGATCGAAAGCAAAGGAAAGATCGTGCAGGGAAAAGCGGAAGGCGAATGGAAATTCTACGACACTGCCGGAAATCTTTTCGTGAAAGGAACGTACAAACACGGGCAATGGGACGGCAAATGGTCGGACTATAAGCCCAGCGGTAAAAGAAATTCAACCGGTTGTTATAAAGACGGCGTGAAAGTGAAGAAGTGGCGGTACTTTGGCGATGACGGAAAAACGGATCGCAAAGAAATTTACCGTCACGGAAAATTATTCAAAACAGTCAGCTATGCATCGTAATTTCCTCTTCACCGCGATCCTGTCGGCGTGCTTCTTTTTTTCCTGCGGGACGAAAGAAAATGCCGGCGGAACAGACTCCACGAAAAACGACACGGCCGCGAAAAACGGCGTCACGATCAATGAGCCGGTGACGGGCGAGCCGCATAAAACCAAGGACAGCGTTTACGACGGCGAAAGCATCGAGCGTTACGACAACGGCGTGATCTACATGCGCGGAGACGTGCGCAGCGGCTTGCGTCACGGCGAATGGCTGACCTTCTACCGCGACGGCAAAGTGTGGAGCAAGGGCACTTACATCAACGGCTACCGCGAAGGCTACGGCGTGTCGTATCATCCGAACGGCAACAAAAGCTCGGAAGGTTATTACAAGCACGACCGTCCCGTCGGCCACTGGAAATACTGGACGGAAGACGGACATGTCACCGAGCACGATTTCAAAGGCGACACGACCGGCATGCCCGTAAAATGACGCGCGCCTTTTTCACTTTTCTTTTCTTCACGCTGCTGTCGTTTCCGGCGGCGGCGCAGGTGCTGATCACCGGGAATGTTTACGCTTCCGTTGGCAACCCGTTGCCGCTTCCCGGGATAAAAGTGCTGCTGCTCGACGGCGATTCGGTGATCCGTTCGACGGTGACGGATACGGACGGGCATTTTATGACGTTGCTTCAACACGCTCCGGCGCAACTGAAATTTTATTACGCTTCGAATGAAATGCGAACGCCGCTGCACCCGATGGGCGCGGATACAATCCTCGATTCGGTCCGTATCGAGAAACGCGTATTCAACGGTTGCATTTCCGCGCAGCATGAACCGGCGGTGCAATCCATGGACCAAACGATCCAGCGTTACCCGAACGGAACGGTGTACATGAGTGGTGTCACCTGGAACGACAAACGCCAGGGCGAATGGTTTTCATTCTACAGCGACGGCAGCTTGTGGAGCGTCGGCTATTATCACAACGGCGTGCGCGAAGGTTACGCGGTTTCCTTTTTTCAGAACGGAAGAAAAAGTTCAGAAGGAAATTACGTGGAAGGAAAAATGAAGGGGCATTGGATCTTCTGGAATGAAGATGGAACGGTAGCGGCGGAGAAAGAGTATTAGTTTGATCAGAACGAATGAGTCTTTCGCCGCATCATTGAACTGCCTCTGCCATCCTCAGCAGTTCTGCCGTTAAGAAATCAACAGGAAAAATTGCGGGGCCTTTTGTGCGGGAAGAAACCATGGAGCCAAGGGAGGAAGTGAGATGGCGCGGCTTGGTTTCTTCCTTTGGAATTTTTCCTGTTGATTTTAGGCAGAACTGCGTCAGATGGCGCTTCTTTTGGTTCTTTTCTACTAAAGAAAAGAACGTGCATAAGAATTGCTGAAGCGTGATAATAATTCCTGAACGTTCATAGAGCTGCGTACTTTTTTCGCTTCCGCATTACCAATTACGCCCTAATTCACAGGGTATTAGCCACTATTCCCCGGACACCAATCAAATTCCCGCGTTATCTTGCGTCACTTTTTGCTGCGCAGGGCCTTATGCTTGCGAAAGTCAAGCCCGATGGCCATGTTCCTCACCGCAAAAGGCAATGCCATGAGTATAGAAACCAAGTACCACGCCAGCCGTGAGCAGATCGCCGCGGAAGAGCTGGAAATAGAAGCTGCACGCGGCAACCCTGCGAAATTCGCGCCGCTGTACAACCGGTATTACGCCCGCATCCTCGGCTTCGTTTACCAGCGTGTCGAAAGCAAAGAAGAAGCGTATGACATCACCGCGCAAACGTTTATCGCCGCGCTCGAAAATCTCGGCAAATACAAAGCGCAGGGCGTGCCGTTCTCGGCCTGGCTGTTCCGCATCGCCATCAACGAGCTGAACCGTTATTTCCGTCGCAGCAAAGTGCGGCAGGCGATCAGCATCGACGATACGCAGGTGGCCGACGTGCTGCACGAGCTCGGGGAAGAAGCGACGGCTGTTACCGATGAAAGACTCATGCAATGCATCCAGCAGCTTGACCCGGAGGAAATCCAATTGCTCGAAATGCGGTTTTTTGAAAAACGTCCCTTCAAGGAAGTGTGCGACATTCTCGGCATCTCCGAAACTGCCGCCAAAGCGCGCGTGTATCGCCTGCTCGAACGACTCAAAACGATTTACACCTCATTAGCATAATACCGTCATGGAAAACAAGTATAATATTAACCGCAACCGCGAACCGCTCACGCCGGAAGACATCGCAAAGGGTCAGAATTTCGACTCCTTCATGAAGGCGTATGGCGCGCGGCCCAAACCGTTCTTCCGCTCGTCGACGTTCTACCTGAGCGTGGTAGCCGCAGGCATCGTGATCGGCGTGGGCGCTTATTTGCTCTCCACCGGCACGCCTTCGCAGCAGCCCGCGCAGCAATCGTTCGTGCAGCCTACGCTGGCGAATATCGACGTGAAGGATACGGCCTTCACCGTGAGCGGCGCGCAGGGCGGCGATTTTCTTTACGCTACCGGCTCGCTCATCCGTGTCCCCGAAGGCGCGTTCCTCGACAGCGCAGGCAACGTAGTCACCGGGAATGTCGAGCTGCATTACCGCGAGTTCCACGATCCGGCGTCCATCTTTCTCGCAGGCATCCCGATGACGTACGATTCTGCCGGCAGCCGTTATCATTTCGAATCGGCGGGCATGCTCGAGATCACGGCGACGCTGAACGGAAAACCGCTGAAGGTAAATCCCGCACAGCCGATCAAAGTGGCGATGGCTTCTGCAACAAAAGAAGACAAGTTCAACATTTACTATCTCGATACGCTGAAGAAGAACTGGCAGTTCATCGCGAAAGACAAAGCCGCACTTGTTGCTTTCGTTGCGGATACGGCGAACGTGCAACCGAAAACTAACGCGTCGAATCTTCAGCCGCCGGTGATGCCGGTGAAAGCCGACAAAAACGTTCCCAGCTTTGCGATCGCTTTTGATCCGAATGAATTTCCCGAGCTGAACGCGTACACGGGCGTGCGCTTCCAGGTGGATGAAAAACAAACGCCGTACGATCGCAACGATAAGAAAGTGCAGTGGGAAGATGCGCAGATCAAACGCAACAAAGACAACCGCACGTACACGGTTACGTTTACCAAAGGCGATCGCCAGGCGGTTTACGTAACGACGGCTGTAGTCGATGAAGTGAATTATCCTGCGGCGAAAAAAACCTACGAGCAGCGTTTCGAGGAATACCAGGCTTCGCTGCTGCAGCGCAAGGAGAAAGAGAAAAAAGAGCACGACGCATTGGAATCGCGCCTGATGAATGCCGATGCACGCCGCATTTTCGAGAATGATTCGCTGATGAACCGCGCGGTGGCGTTAAGCGCGCTTGCATCAAAGCAGATGGAAAAAGAAGACATGGTGATGCGCGAATTCATCATTCGTGATTTCGGCACCTGGAATTCCGATTGCCCGTCGAGCCTGCCGGAAGGCGCACAGCTGAACGTGCAACTGCTCGACAGCCGCACGAAGAAGCCGCTCGGCGCCAGCCATGTTTTCCTTGTGGAAAAAGGGCGGAATGCTATCTTTACTTACTACAGCAATGCCCTTACTGAATTCCGCTTCAACCCCTCTGCAGAAAATATGTTGTGGGCGGTAACTCCCGATGGCAAGCTGGCCGTTCTCGACACCGACGCATTCTCCGGCATCGACCCGAATAAAAAAGGAGTCGTCACGCTGACGATGCAGGTGAAAGACGCACCGCTTGCCACCGCCGAACAGGCCAGGGCCGCACTCGGCATCTGATTATGAAAATTGCGAAAATCGTCCCGTTACTTTTTCTTCTCCTGCTGTGCGGCAAGAACCTCGCTGCACAGCAGGATACTTTTTTGGTGAAAGCGATGCAGACGAAGATCGCCGTCTATCCCGAGAAATTATTTCTTTACCTGAACGAAGACAATCTTTTCCGCATCACCTACAAAGGGAAAAACAAAATGGGGCGCGTGGAGCTGCGCGGCGGAACAGCAGAGAAAAAAGATTCGCTGTACAACCTGAAAGCAAAGACGGGCGCAAGTGCCATTCTTGTCGTGTACGAAAAACTGAAGAACGGCACAGAGCAGGTCGCCTACACGCATACCTACAAATTATTCGCACGCGAAGTCCCGCAGGTTTTTCTCGACCAGGTGCCGAACGATTCTTTCGCTGATAAATTCGCCGTGATCGGCCTCGGCCGTCTCCGCGCCATTCCGAAATACGGCAGCGACGTTTACATCGTGACGTCGTTCACCATGTATTTCAAGAACGGCAGCAAGTTCGATACGCTGCATGCGACGGGCAACCAGATGACGCTCGAAATGAAAAAGCGCGTCGACGCGATGGACGTCAAAAACAAAGGCGGCATGCTGCTGTTCGACGACATCAAGGCGAAAGGTCCCAACGGAAAAGAGATCGAGCTGCCGCCGCTGCGCATCTATCTGCAGGACGGCCCGAGGATCCGTTTCGGGTTGTAATTCTCTTCTTTATACAAGCATTTATATCCGTTTGTAAACGTTTACAAACGGATATTTTCATTTTTATTCCTCTACGTTTGCGGCCGTTTCGAAATTGTAAGGATATGAACCGGTCGTTGCAAACGGGATCTCACGAAGGAAATTGGAGATCACAATTTGTGACCTCCAATTTTAATTTGAACTAAAATGAAAAAAGGGAAAGAGAATGTTTTGCCGGATGAGGCCGTGATCAGTAAGATCTTTTTTATTCGGGGCCAAAAGGTAATGCTCGACCGCGATCTCGCGTCGCTTTACGGAGTGGAAACAAAAAAATTAAAACAGGCGGTGCGTCGTAATATTAACAGGTTCCCTTCCGACTTTATGTTTCAAATGACTGCCAAAGAATTCAAAAATTGGAGGTCACAAATTGTGACCTCCAATTCTGATGCAATGGGTTTGCGCTACGCGCCATTCTGCTTTACGGAACAAGGCGTAACCATGTTGTCCTGCATCCTGAACAGTCCGCGTGCGATTGACGTGAACATCCGTGTGATCCGGATCTTTTCCCGGTTGCGGGAGGCGTTGCTCACCAATAAAGATCTTTTATTAAAGATTGAACAGCTGGAAAAGCAGGTCGTGCAGAACAGTGAAGATGTAAAGGCTATTTTTGCAGCCCTGCGCCGTTTGCTCGATGTGCCGAAGAAACCGCTGCCGCGCGTAGGCTACCGTACCAGCCATTCCGATTGATTCGTTTTTTTAACCAACACCTTTCCATATGCAAGCGACTGAAAATGCTACCTTAGAAAAAATGTCCTCCCAGGCCCAGGCTTCTCCCTCTTCCGAAAAACGAAACCGCTGGATCCTGCTTCCACAGCCTGATCCGGCAGCTGTAAAAGCGTTGGCATCCCAATTGAACGGCGACACCACCGTGGCTTCCCTCCTGCTCCAGCGCGGCGTACGTACCTTCGAAGAAGCGAAGAAATTTTTCCGCCCGGAACTCTCCGACCTGCACGATCCGTTCCTCATGAAGGACATGGACAAAGCCGTCGCGCGAATGGAAAAAGCGATTGCCGGCGGAGAAAAAATTCTCGTGTACGGCGATTACGATGTCGATGGCACGACGGCCGTGGCTTTGCTCTACACGTTCCTGCGCGACCTCGGCACCAACTGCGGCTTTTACATTCCCGACCGTTATGCGGAAGGCTACGGCGTTTCTTTTGCCGGGATCGATTATGCAAAAGCCAACGGCTATTCGCTGATCGTCACGCTCGACTGCGGCATTAAGGCGAACGACAAAGTTGCGTACGCGACGGAACGCGGCATCGACTTCATCATTTGCGATCACCATCGTCCCGGCGCAACGCTTCCTGCAACAGTGGCCATCCTCGATCCAAAGCGCGACGACTGCAACTATCCGTACGATGAGCTTTGCGGCTGCGGCATCGGCTTCAAGCTCGTGCAGGCCATTGCGCAACGCCGGCAGTTGCCGCTCGCTTCCATCACGCCTTTGCTGGAACTCGTTGCTGTGGCCATCGCTGCCGATATTGTTCCCGTCACCGGCGAGAACCGCGTGATGACGACGTTCGGATTGAAGCAGATGAATTCCGCTCCGCGCGCCGGGTTGAAAGCGATGATGCAGCTCGCCAACCTGAAGCGACAGGTGACGGTAAGCGATATCGTTTTCGTATTCGCGCCGCGCATCAATGCTGCCGGGCGCATCGAGCACGGAAAATACGCCGTGGAATTGCTGACGGCAACCGACGAAAACACCGCCCGCGAAGCTGCAGAATCCGTCAACCGCAACAACACCGATCGCCGCGATCTCGACAAACAAACGACCACGCAGGCGCTGGAAATGCTCGCAGTGGAAACGACCGTGCGTTATTCGACCGTCGTTTTTCATCCCGAATGGCACAAAGGCGTCGTAGGCATCGTCGCTTCACGGCTGATCGAAAAATATTACCGCCCGACGATCGTGCTCACGCAATCGAACGGGAAAGTCACCGGCAGCGCGCGTTCGGTAAAGGACTTCGACATCTACGAAGCGATCGAAGCCTGCAGCGGGTTGCTCCTGCAATTCGGCGGTCACAAATACGCGGCCGGCCTGACGATGGAACCGGAAAACGTCCCTGCGTTCATCGAACGTTTCGAGCAGGAAGTGCGGCTGCGCATCACCGAAGAGCAGCGCGTGCCCGTCATCGAGATCGACCGCGAGCTCTCGTTAGATCATATCGACGGCAAACTGGTGAACGTGCTGAAGCAATTCGCGCCGTTCGGCCCGGGCAACATGAATCCTGTTTTCCTCGCGAAGAATGTCTGCGACCGCGGCTGGGCGAGAATCGTCGGTGAGAATCATTTGAAATTTGATTTGATCACGCCGCATCATCCCGAACGCATTTTCCCTGCCATCGGCTTCGGCCTCGGGAATTTTTTGTTTTCACTGAAGAATAAGAATGAAGTGGAGGTGTGTTACTCCCTCGAGGAGAATGAATGGAACGGGAAGGTTTCGTTGCAGTTGAATGTGAAGGATATCCGTTTGTAAAAGGTTCGCCGCAGAGGCGCGGAGAACGCAGAGTTTAATTATTTATATACTATCTATAGCTATGAAAAATCATTACGAATTGACAGGAAAGATTATGCAGGCTTGCATCGAGGTTCACAAACATATGGGACCCGGCTTATTAGAAAAGGTTTACGAAACTTGCCTGATGCGGGAATTTCATCTTCGCGGAATTAAGGCTCAGGCACAGGTCGCACTGCCCCTAACTTATAAAGGAATTGAGCTCGACAAATCTTATTCTATTGATATTCTTGTCGAAGATGAGATCATTTTAGAATTGAAAGCAACAGAAAACATGCTTCCCGTTTTTGAAGCACAGCTAATTTCTTACCTGAGACTTTCCGAGAAAAAAGTAGGTTACCTGATCAACTTCAACGTGCCGCTGATGAAGCACGGAATAAAACGGTACGTAAGTAATTTCAGCGAAATCTCTGCGCCCTCTGCGCCTCTGCGGCAAACGCTAACGAATGATGACCCTTCCCAGCAACGATGAAAAATGCTTCTTCGCTTCCTCCAGCGATTTCAGCTCCGAGAGGACGATGAGCATGTCTTCGAATTGCTGCTTGTCCTCTAATTCGCGGATCGCTTTTCTCCGGTCGTTGATCATCAGCTCGATGCTGCGGA
>CAMLEF010000005.1 GCA_946478675.1 uncultured Flavobacteriales bacterium
GGTCATTTCGCGCATCATCAATACTGCCATGGGATGCATCATCGCGTTGCTGCTGCTGTATGCGTTCGGTGCGCATGCGTGGGTGCTGATGACGGCGATTACGCTTTCGGTGCTGGTGAGCACGTCGTTCCGCAATTATCCTTCGAGCTGGAAGCTGGCGCCGACTACCGTAATTCTCGTCGTGCTGCCTTCGATGCTGGAGAATACCACGTGGAGAGGTTCGATGGAAATTGCGCTGTTCCGCACGAGTGAAGTGCTTTACGGCAGCCTCATCGCATTTTTGCTCGGCGTGATTTTTCCGTGGACGCGCCGTTTCTTTTTTAAAACAGAAAGCGGCGTGGCGAAAACGGAAGCGACGGAACAATCTGCCGCAAAATCGTAACGCCGGTTTTGTAAATTAGTTCACCGACATACTTTCCATGCGCCGACATTTATTCCTTCTCTGCAATTTCTTCTGCACGATCGCCGCGTTCGCGCAGTCGCCGTCTTTCCCGCAGCAACAGATCAATGACCAGCTGAAAGCCGCGGGGCAGCAAAACTTTTCATCGACAGCACCGGCAGCCATTCCGCCCGCTGTTCATCCCGGCGCATGGGCTGCGTTGTCGCTTGCCGAAGTCATTAAAAAAGATCCGCTGCATGCGAATGCACGCAACAGCAACGAGCAACTGCTGCAGCTCGACACGATCATCGTCGGTGCCGTTCCGAACGACACGCTGCGCATCACCGGCAACTGGACGCACACCGGGCCGATCATCGTTGTAAATGACGGCGTGATCATTTTCAATCATGCAAATGTCATCGATACCGGCGACGTGTTCCTGCTCGGCAGCGGCAAATGGTTCGCCGATTCGTCTTCGTTCTTTTTTCCGCAGCAATATTTTTACGAGCGTTCTTTCATCGCCGTGCAGGACGCACAGGCGCAGATCAGCAATTCATCGTTCAACTACAGCGGGTATTCGCACAACCTCGTCATTGTGGATTCTGCACGCGTGGAATGGATCAACGTGCACCAGCACGACTGGACGACCTGCGGATTGAACGGCAAAGCGACGATGCACATTAACGGCTGCAATCAAAGCGGTGAATACATTTGCCAGGACAGTGCAACGGCGATCTTCGAGCATGCGGACACGCTTATTCTCTGGCACCAGCTGCCGGAAACGGCGGTAATCAACTACAGCTTTCCGCAGGGTGACACCGTGTACAATTACAACTTCGACAACACGACGATCGGCGTAACCGGCATCGGGTATAACGTGCATGCCGATTCCTGCCACAACGTAATGTGGGCGATCATGCCGGTGAACGGTTCCGACGTAACGCTGTCTAATTCGGAAATCAGATTGATTGGCGCCTGGTTCAGGAATGCGGACACCGCGATGGCGCAGGGCATTTTCAATAATTCGGTTTACAGCAATTACACCGCGCCGCTCACCGATCGCAATCTTCACCTCATCAATTCCAGCGTGCAAACCTGGAGCATGTATGTATTCGACACTTCCGTGCTCGGCATTGACAGTTGTCAGCTCGGCGAAGTGGGCACACAGCAAGCGGCGAATGTCATTGCGGACAATTTGCTGCTCGACGGCAGCGGCGGTTATTTCTGGGCGACAGACTCGAGCATTACGTTTGCGCAGAATTCCATTGTGTACACCTCGTGCCGCAGCGAGAAGAAAGGCTGGTTCGTGCTTGCTTACAGCTGGATGCCGTTCAGCGGGCCTTCGTCGATCGCCAACAGCACACTCATCTGCATGCAGGATCTGCTTGCGGTCGATCCGGTGCCGTATGATGCGAGCGTGGCGTGGTACGGCGTCATCGAAAACAACGACACGGCTTCCGTCAATGCGCAGCTGCCGGTGACAGGATCCGCATGGATCAACCAGGGACCGCTCGGCAACGCGATGGATTTCGGCAGCTACAGCCTCTATTACCAGGAGCCGCTGGTTTCCGCAACGTGGCATCCGATCGTGATCGATTCGACGACGGAAATTTCGCACAACGTACTCTCGAACTGGAACACGAACGGATTGACGCCGGATGTGTACGTGCTGAAGCTCGTGCTGAAAAACAATTTCAACGACAGCGCCGAAGGCTTATTCGTCATTCGCCTGCTGGCAAATCCTGTTGGGATTTCGCAAACTTCTGCTGCTGCCGGCGTTGAAGTTTTCCCGAATCCTTCCAATGGAAATTTCATTTTCCGCTCGGCAACGAACGGACAGCTGACGCTCTTCAACACGCTCGGCCAGCCGTTTCGAACGATTGCCATCAGCAATGAGCGTACGGCAATTGATCTGAGCGGAAATCCTCCCGGCGTTTATTATTGGGAATTCATCGCAGAAGGAGAAAGTTCCTGTACCGGCTCGCTGATCGTGAAGTGATCAGTCCCGGTATTCGCGCATCACGTCGCGCTGCAATTCGGGCAATTCTTTCTTCTTAAAAAAGCGGATATTCTTCATCCACAGCAACAGCGCATTCCAGTGAATGAGCGTGATGATCTGTAGCGTGATGAACGGAAAACGGAAGAAGTAGCCGAGCAACCGCGCGTTCGTCAGCTCTTTCTTTTTGCCCGTAAGCGTGCTGATGAAAAAGCGGCGATCGTCTTTGTAATCGTCAATGCGAACGTTCAGTTTTTCCGACGGAAGTTCCAGGTTGAAATCGAACTCCGCATCGTGATCGATGAACGGGGAAACGTAAAAATATTTGACGACGCGAAGATGAAACGCTTTGCCGTTAAACGTTTCTTTCCCGAGAAAATACAGCTTCATCTCTTTGAACGTATTCTGCACTTCCGCCACCGCACAGACCGGCGCGCCGTTTTCATCGTAGCAGAAATAAAACGACACCGGGTTGAACACATAACCGAGCAGCCGCAGATTGGTCACGAGCAATACACGCGCGGGAGGAGTAGTAATGCCTTGTTGCGCGAGATACGCATTCAGCTGCACACGAACCTGCAACGTTGCGTTTTGCCCGGGCAACTGCAGATGATCTTTATCGTAAAAAGAGAAAAGATTAAAATGGTTCCGCGACGCCAGCGACAATTGTCCGAGATCTTCATCGAGCGCATCCAGGTCGAGGCAAAACAAAAACACGTTGTAATGGAACCGGTGTTTCTTCGGCTCCATGCGGTTGTGCATGACTTTGGCTCTATAGAGAAAGGATTGCATTGCTGGTTTAACCACGGAGACACGGAGGCACGGAGGTTCGCGTTCTCCGTGCCCCCGTGTCTCCGTGGTTCACTTTTTTATAACACATTTCTATTGAGAATATGCTCACACAACTGCACTGCCGACATCAACGCGTCTTCGTGGAAGCCGTAGCGAAAGTAGCTGCCGCAGAAATACACCGGCCCGCGCTCGTTCAGCTTCGGCAATTCTTTTTGCGCACGGATGGCAGGAACGTCGAAGAGCGGATGCGTGTAGTCGATCTCGCGCAGGATCTTCGAGCGGTTTACTTCACCGGCTTCGTTGATCGAGACGAAATAATTTTCCTTTTCGGAAACGCCCTGCAGGCTGTTCATCCAGTAGATCGTCGAAGGAATTTCCAGCCCGTTCTTTTCCACGATGCGGTAATTCCACGATGACCAGGCGCGTTTCGTTTTCGGCATGATCGACGTATCGGTGTGGATCGTCGCTTTGTTGTGCTCGTAACGGAAGCACGAGAGTAGCCGGCGCTCTTCCACGTTCGCATCTTCGAGCAGCTGCAGCGCTTCGTCGGCATGGCAGGCAAAGATCACGCGATCGAATTCCGCTTCCTTTCCGTCTTTGGAACGGACGACGACCTTCTCGCCTTTGCGCCGTACGCCGACAGCAGGATTCGCCACCTGGATACGGTCTTTAATCGGCGCGATGATCTTGTCGCGGTAATTGCGGCTGCCGCCGGTAACGGTCCACCACTGGTGCTGTGTGTTGAGGCCGAGAAATCCGTGGTTATGAAAAAAGCGGATGAGCGTGTGCGCGGGAAACTCCAGCATCTTGACCGGCGGCGTCGACCAAACGGCGCCGCTCATCGGCACGAGGTATTTGTGAATGAAATCGTTGCCGAGGTTGAACTGCTTGCAGAACTCCGCAATGCTGATATTTTCATCACCGCCTTCGTTCAGCCACTTGATCGATTCGCTGTTGAAGCGCGAGATCTGTTTCAGCATGCGGATGAATTTCCGGCTGAAAATATTTTTGCGCTGCGCGAACAATCCGTTCAGTCCCGAACCGCAATACTCCAGCTTCGAAGGAACGTGCTGCACGCTGAACGACATGCTCGTTTTTTTCGTTTCCACGCCGAGCACTTCGAACAGCTTCGTGAGGTACGGATAAGTGACGTGGTTGAACACCATGAAGCCGGTGTCGAAATGCACCATCGTTCCGTGCTCATTGACGGAGATGGTGTTGGTATGACCGCCTACGTAATCGTTCTTCTCGTAAACCGTGAGCTCGAAATCATTTCTCAGGAACCAGCCGCAGCCCATTCCCGCAATTCCCGTCCCGATAATGGCTAATCGTTGCAAAGCAGTAGTAATTGATCAGGGTTTACGCAATATACGATGGTTTCGGTTGGATGGATTGTTTGCCGCACCCGCCTTACAGAACGGGCAGGGAGGCGCGAAGGACGCAGAGCGTTAAAAGTGATTTTTCGGATTGCATCTATTTCCTAAGTTCGCAAATCGATTGCCGGCAATCCAATGCGTATATTGTAATGTCTTACCGCAGTTTAAGCATAATCATGCCATTTAGTTTGAAAATATAAGGTTCTAAAAAAGGTATTCCAATGTTTAGTTCGCCATATATTAATCATTCGTTTTAATTCCCTCATAAAAATACTCAATGATGTACTTATCAAACCCAGTCAAGGTTGGAATCGCAATAATTTTCTCCAACCCAAGCTGATTGAACTTGTCTAAGGCAGAGTGAATATTTAATTCCTTATCATAGAAGCTAATTAGTTTCCGATCGTGAATTTTTTTTGAAATCATTCTTGGCATGCCAAATTCTTCAAGTTGATAAACAACAGAAGGAAGAAAAGCATGAGAAGCTAACGAAACAAATCTTGAAATGTCATAGGTTTTGTTACTCAATATTTCCTTTTGAAGAATATTTACATCACTTAATAATGAAGCAAGTTTAAAAGTAACCTTCCGCTCTAATTTAAAAAAGTCATCCACACCAATTTCATAAGGTTCTAACTCCTGAAGCATTTGGGGTATAGACTTAAACCAATTATTACGTAATATTTTCACAAACTCAACAAAGGGTTTGTATTCCGATTCCCATCCCCCAGGCTGAATCCTTAATACCTTATAAAGCATCCTATCCCAATTTGAAGGATACATAGAATTCAAATATCCTAAACCATTCCACTCGTTCGGATTCATTTTCATATCATACGCAATCTTCTTTATTAGCTCGGAATCACTAGTCTGAAAAACATTTTCAGCCTGCAACCTTTGAAAGGTTTCCTCGCCAACGATATTAGCCATTTCCTGTTTGAACAAGATTATTTTTGCAACTTGTTCCTTAGTTAAATCGCGTTCAAATTTCTTTTCATCTAGGTCCCCTAGAATTTGATCAGGAAAAGGTATATCAAGTTGTGTTTTTTCTTCAACAGGTGGCTTGTCTAGAATAAATATCTTCCCAATAAAATGTCTAAACATTCTGCCTCCGCGTCCCATAATATTCCTATATGTAAAATCATTGAGTCGTGCGCGTCCTTTTCCACTTCTATTGGCCCAGATTATAACATTTTCAGCCGATGTGTTAACGCCTTCAATTATTGATGAAGTGGACACAATGGTGTCAAGACCCTCTTTTTCTTCAAATAACTTAACCTGAATTTGGCTTAGTGACCTATGAAGCCGCCCATTGTGAATTCCAGCGCCCCTTTTTACTAGCTTTGTAAGAGACCAATTGAAATCATAGTTTTCACCGAGCCAAGCAGAAAATTTATTTAATAATCCTCTATTCTTTTCTTGTACACTAGAGAGTAATAGAGTTGAGACACTATCAATATTTGTATAGGTGCCTGCGTAGACAAGAGTTTTGGTAGGCTTTCTTTCTAGTATTTCTAACAGGAACTTACTTTTAATGCTTTCATCATTATTTATTTCATTGTAGTATTCGTATTTCTCGAGATAAACAGTATTAAAGTCTAAAGGATAAAACTCCATCCCTTCTGTAAAAGGATTATTACCCAGATTGCTAATATTAGGGGCCAAGAAATACTTCTGTTTCGCAATCTTCCCAAGTTTTAAGATTGCCTTAATCAAGGTAGGTGAGCGGTCGGCGTCGAATTTGGAGCTGGCTTTATAAAATTCATCAATAATTAGAATATCTAAATTCAGAATTTTATCTACGTAGTTAATGGCGCGTTCCTGAGGAAAAATAAAGATGTTTTTCTCAGCAAGTTCAACCTCGGTAGTCGTAATAATTTTATACTCTTTGGCAAATTTTTTGTACAACCGCCTTCTAGTTTCATCTGTAAGAGCAATTGTTGGAACAATAATCACAACATTAGATGGTTTCTTAAGAGATATGTAGGCGTCAATTACGAAACTTTTCCCAAAACTCGTTGGAGCGCTAACAGCAATACTTTCGCCATTGACCAACTTCTTAAGCAAAGAAGATTGTTCTCTATGTAGCGTTAGCTCCTCCTTCTCGCCTGTGTTTACCTTAAAAATCTCGTAAACAAACCTGTCCTGCCAAGAGGCAGTATCTAAATCAAGATAGGGGTACAAGCCAGTCTCTTTGATTAAGTGATTGACCAATTCCGAATATGGAATTTCTTCACGTTCGTGATAGTCGAGCAATTTAATGAGTTCATTTCTGGCTTCGTTTTCCCTATTTTGAAAGAGAAGCTCATTCACATTGTTGCAGGCAGCAAAAATATTCATAACTAATTACCTTGTTTTTTATAGTGTTGGACATTTTCCACAAAAGCATTTACTATAGGTTCTTTCTTCGGAACTGGAAATAAAATCAAATGAAAATGAATTTCAGAATATTTAAATATTGATTTTCCAACCTTATTAATTTGCTTCTTAAAATACGACTCAGCCCTATTTTTATGATGATCTATTATAGCATTTCTATAATCATCTGTTAGCTCATTGCTTTGTTCAGTGATTAGACACTCGTGGAGTAATAAAATTGGAATATGTAAAATAGGTTTAAGATTGTCAACAGAAGCGCCAGTTTTAATGAACGAAGTTATTTTTTCGTATAATTTTGGGTTTGCTTCAAGATACAATTTTAGATCAGAAACACTTGTGATAATACTGTTCTCCTTTTCTAGTTTGTCACTCTTCAATGAATTTTCTACAGAATCTACGATCGAATATAGCCTTTCATCTTCAATACTGTTATAAAACTTAGCTTCTCCGAACCAGATTGAAAATGAATCATTTTCTTCAATAACAATATGAACGCTGTCTGCTCCCTTAGCATTGTCTTGGGGATTTTGTTTGTAGAATATTTTGGGAACTACAGGTAAAGCTTTGTAGTGGTGCTTCATTATCCCATAAAGAACAATTTCGGCAAGCTCACTCCCCTGTCCATCTTGATCTTTTGATATATCTGTCAACCGCAGTCTTTTTGCTGCTTCTGTCAGGCTAGATTGTGAACGGTCAATTAGGGCCATTCTATCCTTGTACGACAAAGAGGTTTCTGCGATGTTATCCCAAATAAAGGACTGAAATTTACTATAACGCCACTTACCATCCTGAAAATCGTTTACAACGCTTAACACCCGTTTCTTGTCAATAGGATTTAAAGTTGTATCTGGTTTTACCTTGAAGAAAAAGTCATCAACTAGAACTTCAAAGTCAACTATCATTTTCTTTTGCGTCATTAGCAAATAGTCTTAATGGGCGAGAATGGGTTGCAGCAAAATCCGGATATTATAGTCCACAATTTCTGCTTGGCGTGAAATTTAATAAATAATTACTATAAAAAAATACGAATGGCAACAAAATAAAAGTCAATAATTCAAGCGTGTCACAATCATTTACCCAAAAATGTTATTGAACTTATTAGAAGCCATCTCAAAAATATCTTTCGCCCTTTTTCTTCGTCTTTTGCTCGCTGGCTGCGTTGCTTTTCTTGCACAGACTCCCTCTGGGTATGAGCTGCGAAAAGCGTCTTGCCAGCAAACAAAATACTCGCAAAAGGTCTGAAACCTATTTTTGAGATGGCTTCTAGTAAGTTTTGTTTATTCAGTTGTCGTAATAGTTATTGTTTTAGGTGCGGTTTTATCTCATAATTTTCAGTATTGCATCTCTCCCGCTTTCAGCAAAAACGGCGGCGGAAGAAAACACCAGGAAGAAACAGCAGCAGAGAAATCTTTTCATCATTCCTTATTCTTCGTATCCATCCAGATCGTCACCGGCCCGTCATTCAGCAATTCCACTTTCATGTCCGCACCGAATTCCCCCGTGCCGACGGATTTCCCGAGATCGGTTTCCAGCTGCCGGACAAACGCTTCATACAGCGGCACAGCAACCGGCGGCTTCGCAGCTTTGATGTAAGAAGGGCGATTCCCCTTTTTCGTGGAAGCATGCAGCGTAAACTGGCTCACCACGAGCAGCTCGCCATCGACGTCTTTCACCGACAAATTCATCACGCCTTCCGCATCGTTAAAGATTCTAAGATTTACGATCTTCTGCGAAAGCCATTGAAGATCTTCCGCAGCATCCGCGTCTTCAATCCCAACGAGCACGAGCAATCCTTTCCCGATGGAAGATTTCAATTGTCCGTCGATCGTAACGGAAGCGTGCGTGACGCGTTGAAGAAGTGCGCGCATGATTGCTGATTAATTTTCCGAAACTGAATTTATCATGAAAGAAGAGATCAGGCAACCGTCCCGCCCGTTCGAGCGGAGTCGAGAACTTGTTGCATTGCAATGCGAAAGGTTCTCGACTCCGCTCGAACAAGCTGAATGGCTCAGATAAACTTATGAATTGAAATCCTTACCAGCTGAAAGATCGATTATTCGTTTCATCAATCCAATAGCGTCGGTTGCACTATCCCAGGACAATAATCGTACGCGCTCTCCATTCCGAAACAAACTGAGCCGGAATTGTTCGCCGTCCAAAATCACCACACCTTTTTTTAGCAGCAACTTTTCTTCACTCTCCAGGACAAGTGCGTCGAAAAAGCTTGCAAAGTTTGTGATTTCATCCGGCAGTGACAGAGTTTCTGTAATTAACGTGGGGGCAAACGCGGTTTCCGTTCGCCAGCGATATGCGTCATACTGCTTCTTCCACGATGTAACTGAAAGATTAAGCGTTTCACCGGCGGAGGAAATCATAAATAGGAATAGGTCGCCCAGCCCAACATCACGTCTGAAAATCAAACCGCACTCTCCTTCCACATTAAGCGAATCGAAGAATGCAAGCATGTGTTCATACGCATGACGCCATTCTCCAGATATGAGCGGCGGATTATTCATACTCCTTCTTCAGCTCCTCGCCATTCAGGATCTGCAAATAACATTCGTAACGCGTGAGTGCAATTTCACCTTTATCAACGGCTTCGCGAATGGCGCAACCCGGTTCCTGGTCGTGCAGGCAGCCGTGGTATTTGCATTGGCCGAAACGCGCGCGCATCTCGGGGAAGAAATGCGAGAGCTCGTGCTTCTCCATGTTCACGATGCCGAGCTCTTTGATGCCGGGCGTATCGATGATCCAGGTTTTTTCATCCAGCGGCAGCATCTCGGCGAACGTCGTCGTGTGCATGCCTTTGCTGTGCGCTTTCGAAATTTCGCCGGTGCGCAAATTCAATCCCGGCTGCAGCGCATTGATGAGCGTGCTTTTCCCGACACCGGAATGGCCGGCCATAAGATTAACCTTCCCCTGCATCGCTTCACGCAATTGCGCCACCTGTTTTTCATCGTTCGAAGAAACAAGCCACGACGGATAACCGAGGCTTTCGTACAAATGCATCAGCACTTCGACGTATTCGATCTCGTCTTCTTCGAGCAGATCGCGTTTGTTGAATATCACCGCGGCGGGAATGCCGTACGCTTCCGCAGTCACGAGAAAACGATCGATAAAACCGGTAGACGTGCGCGGCGAGATCAGCGTCGCCATCACCCACGCGCGATCGATGTTGGCGGCGAGGATGTGTGTCTGCTTCGACAATTTCGTCGAGCGGCGGATGATGTAATTCTTCCGGTCTTCCAACCCGACGACCAATCCTGTTCCGTCCGTCGTCTGCTCCACCATCACGTGATCGCCAACGGCCACGGGATTCGTGTTTTTTGTATTCACGCCTTTCACCCGGAACTGTCCCATGATCCGGCATTCCTGCTCGCGCCCATTTTCGAAATGAACGGTATACCAGGAACCGGTGGATTTGATCACCAGGCCTTTTTCTGTACGCATAAAACAAAGGTAAGTGTTACAACCGCTATACGGCCGTGTGGTCGCGATCCTTGTCGTGGCTGGTTTTCGTCACGACTTTTTTGACGACGTCGTCCAGCTCTTCGCTCACTTTCCCGATATGACGGATGAGCTCTTTGTTGATCGGATCGGCCGGCTCTTCATTGTTGAACAGCATCACCAGCCCGCGGATCCTCGCGACCGGCCCGCGGATCTCGTGCGATTGGATGCTGGCAATGTCGGACAGCACGTTGCGATGCGCACGGCCGCGGAGAATGAATCGACCGAGGATGAAGACCACCAGCAGGAGCAGCACGACGATGCCCGCGATATAAAAAATACGCTCATGCCGTTTATTCAAATCATCAAGCATGGCGATCTGCAGCTGCCGTTGCTGGAGAAGAATTTCTTTGTCTTTCAGATCGAGCTCGCGCTGCTTCTCGACGTTGCTCAGGTGCATTTTTGCCTGGCCGGAAAAAACGGAATCGTTGTATTGCACGTGAATGCGGTACATCGCCAGCGACTTTTTGTAATCGCCGGCAAGCGCATATGCATCGGAAAGGAACTGCGTGAATTCGACGAGCCCGGAAGTGAAATGCAATTCTTCGCTGAGGCCGACGGCTTGTTCGAGATAGCTGATCGCCAGGCGGAGGTTCGCGTTTTTACCCGAAGGAATAAGGCTGTCGGGCGTAATGCTCACTGCAGAATCCGTCGCGATAAAATAATACGTTTCGCCGATGTTGCCGAGATTGACGGCAATGTCTTTGCGGATGCCGAGCGACTGGCTGATGCGCAGCGCTTCTTTATGACTTTGCAGCGCGCGATTGTAATCTTTTTGATGCGAATAAACGACGCCGATATTGGCGAGGTTGATCTGCATCGAATTCCGGTTCTCGTATTTGCGGTTCGTTTCCAGCGCGCTGCGGTGATGTTCCAGCGCGCCTGCGTAATCGCCTTTCGCATCGAGCACGATCCCGATGTTCGCCTGCACGCGCGCCTGCGCAAATTCATTCCCGCTTTTCTGGTGAACGACCAGCGCATCGCTGTAATACTTCATCGCTTTGGCGTATTGCTTTTGCTCGAGATAAATCGTGCCGATGTTTTCCATTACCAACGCGCGGCCGTATTCATTGCCGGGCTCGTCATCCAAAGCCAGCGCCTTGAAATCGTACTCCAGCGCTTTCGCATAATCACCTTCGCTCATGTAAACGAGCGCGATATTCGCCAGCACACCCGCCACCGATTTCTTTATGCCGAGCTTTTCATACAGCTCCTGCGCTTTGCGGTAATGATAGATCGCCTGCGAATGCTGCATCTGCACGGCGTAGTTCACCCCTTTGTCCGAATGCGAAGCCGCGATGCCTTTCGTCCAGTGCAACGAATCGGAAAGCTGCTCGAGCTGGTCCGCATACATCAGGCCTTTCTGCGGATCGATGCGGGAATACGTGAATGAGATCTGGTCGAGCAGCCGGACTTTGTGCGTATCGGCACGGCATTCTGGAAGCTGGCGCAGGAGCGAATCCAGGAAAACCCGGCTGCCGTTTTTCTGGGCCGGAAGCACCAAAGGCAGCAGCAAAAGGAGAGTCGCAAACTTTTTCATAGTGATACGAAGCGGCGGATCAACATTTCAAAGCAAACGAGAGCTATTATTCAATATACGAACATTACTGACATCACAACAAAAATAGGTCGCGGCAGATGTAACGAGACACAACTCCTGCGTTTCCATTGCGCGTGTAAGATTTTAAACGATTGTGTGGCAACCCCGGTTTCCTTTCGCATCTCTTAACAACATTCTCTCTCCCTTTTCCGTACTTTCGTGACATACCCAACGTTTTACTGACGTGTCGATCAAGGTAGACTACATCACGAAAATTTACGGCGAGCAACGTGCGCTCGACAACGTTTCCTTCGAAGTGCAAACCGGTGAGATCGTCGGTTTTCTCGGGCCCAACGGTGCCGGAAAATCCACGATGATGAAGATCCTCACCTGCTTCATTCCGCCGAGCGCAGGCAAAGCGGAAGTGAACGGCTTCGACGTGATGGAACAATCGCTCGACGTGCGCCGGAGCGTGGGCTACCTGCCGGAGCACAACCCGCTTTACCTCGACATGTACGTGAAGGAATATCTCGGTTTCATCGCCGGGCTGCACAAGCTGCACAACATTCCGAAACGTGTCGACGAGATGATCGGCATCACCGGTCTCGGCGTAGAGCAGCACAAACGCATCGGCGCGCTCTCGAAAGGTTATCGCCAGCGTGTCGGTCTTGCACAGGCGCTCATTCACGATCCGCAGGTGCTGATCCTCGACGAGCCGACCACCGGTCTCGATCCGAACCAGCTCGCCGACATCCGCAAGCTCATCCAGGACATCGGCCGCGAAAAAACGGTGATGCTCTCGACGCACATCATGCAGGAAGTCGAAATTCTCTGCGACCGCGTCATCATCATCAACAAAGGCCGCATCGTCACCGACCAGGAAACCGTAACGCTCCAGAAAGGCGACGAGAACCGCATGGTCATCCTCGTGGAATTCGACAAAGATCCCGAGGTGAACCAGCTCAAACGTATTTCCGGTGTGGAAGATGCCAAGCGCACGAAAGAGCGTCACTGGCAAATCATCACCAAACCCGACCGCGACATCCGCCCGGATCTCTTCCGCTTCGCCGTCGACAACCAGCTCTCCATCCTCGGCATGCAGCAGGAAGAACGCAAGCTGGAAGATGTTTTCAAGGAGCTTACGAAGAAGTAGTCAATGTGCTAATGGGTCAATGTGCTGATACGCGCTGACCGGCCGCACGGTTGAACCACATAGCAACATAGATCTCATAGAAAGAATATATGTGCTCTATGTGGCTATTTGGTTTTAAAAATCAGCCACCACGGATTGCAGAAGAAACGATCATTGCAAACCATTAGCACATTAACCCCATTAGCAAATTAGCAAATTAGCAAATTATTTAGCGGCCACTCTCAAACAGAGATACGTCTCCAGCTTTTCCCCCGAATATCTATTGTAAAACGCTTTCCCTTCTTTCCGGTTTTCGGTGAGCGGGATCGCGGTGATGACGTAGGATTTTCCGGCGACGAAATAATCCGCGCCGTAGCTTTCGGGGCATTCGATGTAGACGAGAATATCTTTTCGCTGCACGCCGTTATCAAACCAAGTGAGTTGAAAACGAAAGGCTGTCCACGAATGCGTGCGTCCGCAGGAAATGATCGTGGGAACTTCCACGAGTTTCATCGTCGTGAATAGGGAATCTCCGTAATTATCCTGCGCAGGATCGGTGACGATGAATTGTATCGTATCCGGCGGCAGTGATACGACAGTGTCCGGTACGGTTTCAAGATGCGCCACTTCAGTGATGCGGATGAACGTGTAGATCGTATCCTTTCCTTTTCCAAGTGACGGCGGAAGAATAAAAAAACCGCTGCCGCCTTTCCGCAACAATTGTATCGCTTCGATAACGCCGGGGATTTGTCGTCCGTCGCGGAGCTGCATCGGGGCAATTTCTTTGGCTTTCGGGTCCTGCTTCACTACCAGCTTGCCGTTCTTTTGTTCGTAACGAAACAGCTCCGGCCATACGACATCCTGCATCCGGATGGAATCGCCTTTGCCGGTTTTGCAAATAGAATACTGAAGGCCGGAGGCGGTGCTTTTAAAATTGCGCGGTTTCCACTTCGGCGCTTTTTTCGCTTCGGCAGAAAAGGAAAGCAGCAGCAAAAACAGCAGGAGATAATTCTTCAGGAGGGACATTGTCCAAAGATAATTAACCACGGAGACACGGGGACACGGAGGTCTGTACCCGCCTCTACTTGTGATTTCCCGGCAGCACCGCAACGTGCGAGATCTTCACGAATTCCTGTCCGCCATTGCAGATCGACGAATAGCTGATCTTCACGACGTACACATCTTCCTGCACCGGCGCGCCTTTGTAAGTCCCGTCCCAGCAATCGTTGATGCTTTCCGATTCGAAGATGAGCTGGCCCCAGCGGTTGAAGATCTGCATGTGAAACTTCGTTACGCCGGAAGAAACCGCGCAGAAATAATCGTTCTTGCCGTCTTTGTTCGGCGTGAAACAATTCGGAACGTACATCATGCCGCCGCCGAAATCGCCGGAGACTTCGATCGTATCGTGCAGCGGGCAATTCGAATTATTGACCACGTTCACCCAATACGTGCCGGGCTCTTCCACCGTGATGGATTGCGTCGTGGCGCCGGTGTTCCATTGGTACTGCGAACCGGGATTGCCCGCATCGAGCAACAGGCCGCTCGTCGCATCACAGAGCGAAACGTCATGACCGAGATTCACATACGAGAGGAACGCGACGTTCATCGTATCCGAAGCGGTACACGTTCCGACGTATGCGGTGACGTAATACGTTCCGGCCGTATCCACGAGCATCGTCATGTCGCTGCTGTTGTCCGACCAGCTGTAGCTCGCATTCGGATCGGTGACCGCGAGCGTTAACGTTGCGCCCGGGCAAATCGCAGTGTCGTTGCCGAGATTGGGTTGCGGCACCACAGCCACCGTTACCGTAATCGAATCGCGGAACGAACAGCTGCCGGAGCTCACGTCGACCCAATACACGCCGGTCGTTGCTGCGGTGATCGTTTGTGTCGTTGCGCCGGTGTTCCAGCTGTACGTCGAGCCGGGATTTCCTGCATCGAGCAGCACGGTTTGTCCGGGACACACGAGCGTATCACTGCCGAGGTTCGGTGGCAAAAAAGAAGTCAGCTGAATCGTATCGTGCGCCTGGCAGGAGCCGTTGTCGACTTCCACCCAATACGTTCCCGGCGTCGTGACGTTGATCGTAGCGGAAGTAGCGCCGGTGCTCCATTGGTATGTGCAGCCGGGCGACGTCGCATTCAGCGTGCGGTTGATCGGACCGCAATACGTGCTGTCGTTGCCGAGATCTACCAGCGGCTCCGGCAAAATCGTCATCACGAGCAAAGTTGTGTCGGCAAAATTGCAGGACGTCGAATCGATCGCGATAAGCGTCACCGTGTACGTTCCTGCGCTCGTGTAAATGTGTGTCGGCGCAGCGTTCGTATCAAGCGAAGAAGCGTCGCCGAAATCCCAGATGTAATCCGACGCATTGAGGCTGCCGTTGCTGAAGCTCGCGACCTGGTTCACGCATAACGTATCGGAAGGGGCCGCCACCGCCTGCGCCATGACGCCGACCGCCTGGAAATCGATTTTGAAAACCGCAACATCCCAGCTTCCCACCTGGTTGTTCGGGCTCCACGCATTCGCCGTCGTTGTCATGTTCGACGCGCCCTGGCAGATCGCTTCGTACACGATTCCGTTCGGATCAAAACGGCTCGTTCCGCCATCGACGTGCTCCCAGCCGCCGTTCGCTCCGAAGTACGTCGCATACATCAGCGCCGTCGCATTCTGATCGAGCACGAGCAGATAAAAATCATTACCGTCGGTTGTCGGCTGAATGCAGTTCGCGCTCACCGGATAATTCGTTACCGAGCCCCAGCCGGCCGCGTAAATATGATCACAGACGTCAACCATGAATGCCGTCGGTGTGATCGAAGCGCTGCTGCCGTCGCCGAAAACCGTCGAGACAAGCACGCTGAACAAACCCGGATCGAGCTTCGTGATGAACTGCGGACTGCCGGGATTGCTGTACACGCCGGCAGTAGTCGGAACCGAGCCTGTCGATTGCCCGTAGATGTACACATTATCCGAAGCATCGACGTCGAGGAAAAAGACTTCGTCCTGCATCGCCGTTCCGAAATACGTGGACGTGCCCATTGAGCTTCCATTGCCGGTGAGCAGCGTAACGAAACCATCATACGTTCCGCCCTGGTACGTCGGAAAAACCGTTCCCGGCAATACCGGGAAATTGTTGCTCGCCGTTGCGCCGGCTACGTACACATCGCCCGTCGAGCTGAGGCAAAGACCGTACGCGCCGTCATCCTGCGAACCGCCGAGGTATGTTGCCCAGGTCATCGCAGTAAGCGTGGCGTTCATCTTGAAGACTACGCCATCCTGCGTGCCGCCGAGCGAATTGTCGAAGCATCCCGCCGTTACCGGAAAGTTCGACGACTGCGTGAAGCTCGCGATATACGGATCGCCCGCACCATCGAGAATGATCTCGCCGCGATACGTGTCGCCGTAGTTGACGTAAATGCTGTTGTTGCCGTCGCTGCCGTTGCCGCCCACGTACGTCGATCCGAGCAGCGCCGTTCCAGTCGCGTTCAGTTTTGCAACGACGATATCCGTCATGAAGCTGTTCGGCGCATTGTTGTACGTCGGATCAAACGCGCCTGCCGTCACCGGGAAATTGCTGCTGTACGTCGAACCGTACACGAACAATTCGCCGGCCGCATTCACCACCATGCTATGCGGATAATCGCTGTCGCTGCCGCCGATGTAAGTCGCATACAGCAATGCCGAACCGTTCGGGTTAAGCTTGCTGATGCCGAAATCCGTGGCGCCGCTGAAAACAGTTTGAAACGCTCCGGCCGTTACGGGATAGCCTTGCCCGAACGAAATGCAGCCCGTGTAAATATTTCCCTGCGCATCGTACGTCGCGCAATGGCCGTAGTTCGTCATCGTCGCGCCGGAATACGTGGCCGCCACCAGCACGGGATCAATGATGAGCTCGTAATTTTTGTCGTAGCCGTCGGGAAACGCAAAACCGATTGTCGGCTGTCCATTCGAATTCCGCTGGTAAAATTTACAGCGCACCATCTTCTTCACGCCGTCGATCACCTGCCACGCGACCGGCTGCTGTTCCGTCACTTCACCAATGGAAGTGCCGAGCTGCAGCGTTCCGTTTTTCGCGACACGAACGAAAAGCAAACCGTCGTACACCTGCATCAGCTGCGAAGGATCTGCACCCGGATCAACGACATATTCGTATTCGAGATCGGTGCCGTTACCATACACGCGCAGATCGATGCCGTCGTAAAGATTATTGTAAGTAATGCCGTTGTAGAGCGGAACGTTCGAAGCCCATTTCGAAGAATCGTTACCAATGAAATAATTGCGGTAAGCCATTTGGCGTTGTTCGCCAACAATCGTCGGATTCATATTCGCGCCCGCAAATGCGAGATGGTACGCGTGCGAGCGGATCACGGCGTTGCGCATGTCCGTTTTGTCGCGATGCGAATTTTCGTGCGCCTTGTCTAAGTCTTCGAGACTGTGCAGGGCGACGGTAAAGCGGTTGTTTTCGAAAAAAACGCGTCCCCCGTGAACGTCCGCCATGTACTGCACCTGCGACGGCCACTGGTTTTTATTTGCTTCGAAAACGACATGGTTTCCCTGCTGTGCCCGCACGAGGAACGGCAGGCACAAAAGCAGCGCTGTGAGCAAGCGTAGTTTCATGGTCGTTTTTATAAAGGGACGCCCGGGGTTGCCTTCCCGATGGTATGATCAAATGTAAGCCAATACAAAGGGAAAGTCCACTATTTCCGGGGACATTCCGACAGACTTCTTTCGCACCCGGAAAGGCTGTTGCTGAGTGAAAATCCTTACTTTAGCGCACCCAATAAAAAAACCAGGTACAACAATGTCTTACCTCTTCACTTCCGAATCCGTTTCCGAAGGTCATCCCGATAAAGTGGCCGACCAGATTTCCGATGCGCTCATCGACAACTTCCTCGCTTACGATCCTGCTTCCAAAGTAGCCTGCGAAACGCTGGTGACGACGGGGCAGGTAGTACTCGCAGGCGAAGTCAAATCCCGCGCGTACCTCGACGTGCAGGAAATTGCGCGCCAGGTGATCCGCAAGATCGGCTACACGAAAGCCGAATACATGTTCGAAGCGGATTCCTGCGGTGTTCTCTCCGCGATCCACGAACAGTCTTCGGACATCAACCAGGGTGTTGAGCGTAAAAATCCGGAAGACCAGGGTGCCGGCGACCAGGGCATGATGTTCGGTTATGCGAACCGCGACACCGACAATTTCATGCCGCTCCCGCTCGAGCTTTCGCACCGTCTCCTCGAAGAGCTCGCTGCGATCCGTCGCGAAGGCAAACAAATGAAATACCTCCGTCCCGACTCGAAGAGCCAGGTGACGATCGAATACAGCGACGATCACACGCCGGTCCGCATCGACACGATCGTGATCTCGACGCAGCACGACGATTTTGCTGCTGAAAAAGCGATGCAGGAGCAGATCCGCAAAGACGTGGTGAACATCCTCGTGCCGCGCATCATGAAGAAACTGCCGAAGCGCGTGCAGAAGCTCTTCAACGACAAGATCACCTACCACGTGAACCCGACCGGCAAATTCGTCATCGGCGGACCGCACGGCGACACCGGTCTTACCGGCCGCAAGATCATCGTCGATACCTACGGTGGCAAAGGCGCACACGGTGGCGGTGCATTCTCCGGAAAAGATCCCTCGAAAGTAGACCGCTCCGCTGCGTATGCAACGCGTCACATCGCGAAGCACCTCGTAGCTGCCGGCATCTGCGACGAAGCGCTCGTGCAGGTGGCGTATGCGATCGGCGTAGCACAGCCGGTTGGCCTGTACATCAACACCTACGGCACGGCGAAAGTGAATCTTGCCGACGGCGAGATCGCACGCATCATCTCCAAAATGCCGGAGTTCGACATGCGTCCGTACTTCATCGAAAAACGCTTCAAGCTGCGCACGCCGATCTACAGCGAAACCGCTTCTTACGGTCACATGGGCCGCGAAAGCAAAGTCGTGGAGAAGATCTTCAACAAAGGCAAGCACAACGAGAAAAAAGTAAAAGTGAAACTGTTCCCCTGGGAAGAGCTCAACGCGGTGAAAGCCGTGAAGAAAGCTTTCGGTGTGAAATAAGTTTTCCTTCGCGATAAAAGAGAAAGGTTCGGCAGTGCGCCGGACCTTTTTTATTTCCTCTGCGTTCTCCGCGTCTCTGCGGCGAATGATTATTGCCGCAGAGGCGCAGAGGACGCAGAGGTTTCGTAACTTCAAATCATGATGCGGACTATCCCTGTTTTGATCATCGTTGTGCTTTTTGCGGGAGCTTGCCTTACGCACAAGAAGACAACGAAGACAAACGATCCTTACGCTTCCGACCGCACAGTGACGCTGCAGTTTCATCCGTCGTGGGGAGGCATGGCCGCCTGCGAGCTGGAACGGAAAAACAGGAACGATCATCTCACCTACACCTACATCGTGCGCAAACCGATGGGCGATTCCACTTACTCGGCTTCCACGCCGGTGACCAAAGCGCAGGCGGATTCGGTTTTTAAGCAGGCGGAAAATATGGAATGGGTAAGCGACATTTTCTTCGGCTCGGCGAAAGATCCCGTGGGCCTGAGTGTTTACGGCGCTTATAAAAGAGGCCCGCTGAAACGGAATATTACCTGCCAGCGATTAAAAGACGCAACGGAATTACCGGCTGACGTCAGGAAGCTCGCGCAGCTGCTGAACGATCTCGCGCCGGAAGATTTTAAATTGTATTGAGATGCCCACCTTCTCCGATTTCGAACAGCTCGACATTCGCGCGGGCACCGTCACCGACGTGCAGGATTTTCCCGAAGCGCGGAAGCCTGCGTGGAAACTGTGGATCGACTTCGGTCCGCTGGGCGTGAAGCGTTCGTCGGCGCAACTGACGAAACTCTATTCGAAAGAAGAGCTGCTCGGCAGACAAGTGATCGCCGTCGTGAATTTTCCGCCGCGGCAGGTGGGTCCGTTTATTTCCGAGGTGCTGGTGCTGGGAATTTATGGTAACGAAGGAGAAGTGATCCTGCTGCAGCCGGAACGGAAGGTGGAAAACGGAAATAAAATCGGATAGTAAAGAAGTAAACCTCGAAGGTTTTCGAAACCTTCGAGGTTTACTTCTTTTACTATTTCACTCCTCTCGACGGAAATTTCTCCACCGGCTTCACCTGCTTCATCCAATTCCCGCGCAGCTGATCGATCACATCACGCGTGAAGCTCGTATCCGCCGACATATTCCCGTAACGCATCAATTTCATGCAGCCCTGTGCAGCGCTCGTTACGTCAGGCGATTTCCATGCGGCTTTCGTGTTCTCCCCGTTTTTTCCTGCAGCCAGCATATGTTCCGGCGTATTCGCGAACCACGCATGCAGCAGCAACAAATACGCAAGATCTTTATTCACCTGGTCCTGCATGCCGGGAACCGCGTGGTGCCACGACTTGATCATGCTTTCGTTGCAGAGAATGAACGAGCGATAACCACGGAGCGTAAACGAGGGCTGGCGGTCTTTGCGCGTATCGGGAAAATTGTCGCTGAAATAAAACGGTATCGAAGCTTCCGACGAAAAATAAACCGCGGCAATGCGATGCGAATGTTTCAACGCTTCGGGCAGCAGCACGATTCTTCCTTTCGTATCGAACACTTCCCAATTGTTCTTCTTGCGATCGGGATGCACGACGACGACCAGCGCGCTGTCTTCGAGCACCACTTTCACCAGCTGCACTTTCGCGGGATCGAATTCGATATTTTCATCGAGCGCCGACCAGTACGAAGGCCATGCGCCCTGGATACGGCCGAAGTCACTTCCGCGCAGCAATTTCGCCAACGGGTTGCGGTTCCATTTTTTATCGGAAAGCATTTTCTGGTACAATCCTTCCTCCAGGTTGCGGTAACCGAAATGCCGCAGCAACGCCTGCTCGTTCGTCACAGAATCGAGATCCTTCTCCGTCGTCCAGAAATAAAACGTGGTGCCGGAAGGAATTTCATCACTGACGGATTGTTTCGCCAGCCAGCTGCAGAGAATGGAATCGGTGGAAGAATGCGCAGTATCGGCGTTTGTCGCGTGGAATTTAGCCTGCGCGGAATGATGCGTTGCCAATACAACAACGGAGCACAGCACTAACAAACCGGGCAGCAACAACCGGCGCATGCGATTTATTTTTTCCGGAAGACGAGCGCGATCGGAACGCCTTCGAAATCGAAATTTTCGCGGAGCTTGTTCTCGAGAAAGCGCTTGTAGTTTTCCTGCACGTATTGCGGGTGGTTCACGAAGAAAGCGAACACCGGCGTTTTCGGCGGCAGCTGCGTCACGTATTTGATCCTGACGTAGCTCGACTTCATCGCCTGCGGGGGAGTATGCTCGATGATCGGCAGCATCACGTCGTTGAGTTTTGACGTCTGGATGCGCTTCTTGCGGTTCTCATACACTTTCATCGCCACTTCGAGCGCCTTGAGGACACGCTGTTTCGTGACGGCAGAAGTAAACAGGATCGGAACGTCTTTGAACGGCTGCAGCTTCTGGCGGATCTGCTCTTCGACTTCCTTCGTCGTTTTATGCGTTTTCTCGACGAGGTCCCATTTGTTGACGAGGATGACGATTCCTTTTTTGTTCTTCTCCGCCATCGAGAAGATCGTCATGTCCTGTCCTTCGAAACCTTCTTTCGCATCCACCACGAGCAGCACCACGTCGCAATCTTCGACGGCGCGGATCGTGCGCATGACGGAATAGAACTCGAGGTCTTCATGCACTTTCTGTTTCTTGCGGAGACCGGCCGTATCGACGAGCATGACGTTGTGCCCGAAGCCGGTGAAATGCGTATCGATGGCATCACGCGTTGTGCCCGCAATTTCCGTCACGATGTGCTTGTCTTCGCCGACCAGCGCATTGACGATCGAGGATTTTCCTGCGTTCGGTCGGCCAACGATAGCAATGCGCGGAATGTCGCTTTCTACGGCTTCCTCTTCAGGACCGAGATTGTTGACGACTTCATCGAGCAATTCGCCGGTGCCGCTGCCGTTGCTTCCGGAAACGGAGAACGGATCGCCCAGGCCGAGCTTGTAGAATTCTGCGGCGAGATACGTTTTATCGCCGGTATCGACTTTGTTGGCGACGAGGATGATCTTCTTTTTGCTGCGGCGAATGATGTCGGCGACTTCTTTATCGAGCGGTGTAATGCCTTCAACGGCGTCGACGACAAACAGGATGATGTTGGCTTCGCTGATGGCGATGCGCACCTGGCGGCGGATCTCTTCTTCAAAAATATCTTCCGAACCTTCGACGTAACCGCCGGTATCGACCACCGAAAAACGACGGCCGTTCCATTCCGCATGACCGTAATGACGATCGCGCGTTACGCCCGCTATTTCATCGACAATAGCCTGGCGCGAGCCCGTAAAACGGTTAAAAAGCGTCGACTTCCCGACATTCGGGCGACCAACAATAGCAACAAGATTCGGCATGGCGGCAAAGGTACGGGAAATCGGGCAACCGGGCATTCGGTAATTCGGACATTCGGGCATTCGGTAATTCGTAAATATTCAACCAAATGACCGAATGCACGACTTACCGAATTACCTATAAATAGCCGAAGCGTTTTAATTCGCGGTCGCTGTTGCGCCAGTCTTTGTCGACTTTGATGAAGAGCTCGAGGAAGACTTTTTTCTGCAGGAATTTTTCGATGTCGAGGCGGGCGGCGGTGCCGAGCTTTTTGATCGCTTTTCCCTGGTGGCCGAGCAGGATGCCTTTCTGCGATTCGCGGGAAACGAAAATGTTTGCGCGGATTTTCACCAGCGTCTCGCCTTCTTTGAATTCTTCGACCACGACTTCGCAGCTGTAGGGAATTTCCTGCTCGTATTGCAGCAGGATCTTTTCACGCACGATCTCCGACACGAAGAAACGTTCCGGCTTATCGGTCAGCTCGTCTTTATCGAAATACGCGGGATGCTCGGGCAATAATGCAAGGATGCGATCGAACACGAGCGCGGTATTTTCTTCTTTCAGCGCAGAGACCGGGATGATCTCCGAAGCGGGCAGCTCGTTTTTCCAGAAGGAAGCCACCTGCTCGATCTTCTCTTTCGAAACGAGGTCGGTTTTGTTCAGCAGCACCAGCACGGGAATCTTCGCGCCTTTGATGCGTTTGTACATGCCTTCTTCGATGAGCTCATCGTCGGTGAGATCGATCACGAGCAGCAGTATGTCCGCATCCTGCAGCGCCATGCCGACAAACTGCATCATGCCTTCCTGCATTTTGTATTTCGGACGGATGATGCCGGGCGTGTCGGAATAAACCACCTGGAAATTTTCGCCGTTCACAATTCCCATGATGCGGTGGCGCGTGGTCTGCGCTTTCGACGTGATGATCGAAATCCGCTCTCCCACGAGCGCATTCATGAGCGTGCTTTTTCCCGCATTCGGGTTGCCGACGATATTGACGAATCCTGCTTTGTGCATGTAGCTGTGTTTACGCCGCGAATTTACGAATACCCCCGCTCTGCAGCAGATTATTCTTCGTCGGGCGCCACGCGGTTCTTCAGCTTCGCAAGAATATCATCGGTCGTTCCGCTTTCGCCGATGCGCGGGAAAATATTCGTGATGGAATGCTGGTGCGCCTCTTCGCTGCGGTCGGTCATCGCGTCGATGGCGAAGCTGATGTTGTAGCCGCGTTCACTCGCCGCGCGCGCCGTGCCTTCCACGCCGATGCTGGTCGCTACGCCGCCGAGCACAATTCCCGTCACGCCGCGCTTCAGCAATTCCTCGTGCAACGCCGTCGCGTAAAAAGCATTCCACGTTTTTTTCGTGATGCGGATGTCGGTGGACGACACCAGGATCTCGGGCACGATCGCATCGAAGCCCGGCACCGTAGCGGCAGCCTGCGCGGTTTTCTTCACGGCATCACTGTCGGCCCGTGCATCGACCCACGCCGCGCCTACCGGGTTGACATTCACGATCACGACCGGCAGCTGTTCGCGGTGAAACCCATCCAGGAGACGCGCCGCATTCGCCAATAAAGTTTCCGTTGAGTGCGCCAGCGACTGACCGAGGATTCCTTTCTGAAGATCGATCAGCACCAGCGCGGTGTTCTGGTCAAGAGCAGTAATCATAAACAAACTGTTTTTTTAAGAGAGATAAATTAAGGGGCGTATATTCTTCAATTTCACATTATCCGTTCACTCCGGCTATGAAAGTATGTAATTATGACATGCTTCCTGCTACGATGCAAGTGTCGGGTTGCAAAACCCGACACAACCTTCGGTTGCAATGCTTATTACTGATAAAGCGACGAAGATATTACTTACCGTAAGGCGCTCCGATTTTCAATCACCATAGCCGTATTCTCATTCTACAGCCGTGTCGGGTCTTCCGACCCGACACCTTTCCTGCTACTGCTTTAATTCATCTGTGCAATATGCTGTTCCACGTTATCGAGGATCGCCTGTTCGGCAGGATCGATGTTGCCATCTGCCATCGCGGCTTTGTGCATCGCTTTGTAAACCTTCTGCGCTTCGTCTTTGTTCTCCGGCAAGCGGATCGTGAGCTGGCGATTCTTTGCGAGCTCGAACAGGCCGGCAAGCTTTTGCGTATCGTAACCGAGCTTCTTCGCAAGATGATTGATATGCTCGAGCTCTTCGGGCGCAATACGACCATCCGCAAAAGCGATCAGCATGACGTTGTTGAAGGCGTAGTCGCGCACTTTGTACAGCGGATCGAGATCGCCTGCGCCGGCACCGGTTGTCATCGCGTAATGGCGCGCCTGCACGAGCGACTGGTATTCCTGGTGGCTCATCAGCTGCGTGATGATCCATTCGTGCTTCGAGCTGTTCAGCTCCGCGCCGCAATAGCCGCATTTCAGGTCGAGCGTGTCGCCGACAGGTCCGCCGCAATTCGGGCAGCTGTGCGCGTAGAGGAAACCTTTCGCTTTGGCAGCACCGGTATCGCGCGACATGATCATCACTTCATTCGTCGCATACGGGATCATGTCGATGATCTGCAGCTGGCCCGAGGCGATGTTCACGCGCTGCGAGGTACGACGGAACGCGATTACGAGATTGTCTTTTCCTTCCGCCTGGTAAAAATCCATCAGCGTGACGTTGTTCAGGTAAAGACGATTGAACACGAACGGCGCTTCGGTGCGGATGCGTTCTGTAAAACGATCGAAGAGCGCGTTGTCCGCGAAACGGCGCATGCGTTCCGGTTTTTTCACGACCACCGCCGACATGATCTGCATGTAGGCGTTCGAGGCTTTGTCTTCCATCAGCTGCACGCAGAAATCGGCGTCGCTGCTCATGGCCTGGCGGATGCGACCGGTGAGCGGTCCTTCTTTCTCCAGCTTGCGGTTTTCGTTCACGTAATCGTTCGACTGCGTGATCTCCGACAGCACCCAATCGTAATCGCCGAGCGTGGTGATGCTGCCGCAATGTTCGCACCGGCTGATCTCGCCCATCTTCTCCGGCAATTGTCCGCCGCAGTTCGGGCAGTTCTGGCTGTGGAACATATCGCGCTCCTGCACGCCGGTTTTACGAATGAACGTCCAGTATTCCACGTTCTCGAGAAAACCTTCCTGGTTGAGCTGCGGAAAACGATCGGTCACGAAATTATCCTGCATCGTAAAGTGAAGGCCGACGTCGATAATGTCGTAATTCCCGTCGCGCTGCACATTGTCGATTACGAGGCTTTGAATATGAATATCCGACATCGTGTTGCGCTGGCCGAGCGCCTGCATCATCACGAACTGTGTATTGAACCGCTGCCACACGCCGTCCGAAATCCATTTGCGCACTTTGGAAAGGTCCTGCTGCATCCACGCATTTTGTATTTCGAAAAATGCCGTATTGACTTTCGCCTTGAACGCCGCTTCATCGAACTGCGGGTTGCGCTGTAGGAAATCGGCGGGGATCACCGACTGCTGGTGGTCGATGGAAGCGAACGAAGGCACCTGGTTGAGCCCGGAATTCGAGCGCACTTTTTTTCGCGTGAGATAAAAGAGGACGATGACCACCGCCAGCACGATGAAATTGTACGGGAACGGGATCAGCCGGAAGATGTAGTAGATGATGAGAAAAAGTCCGCCGCCGTCATCGTCGTGCCCGCCGCTGCTGCCGCCGCCACCGCCGCCCGCGCTTGCATACGCTGCGAAAGCCAGCAGGAGAAATACGAGAAATACGAACCAGCTTTTGCCGTCGCGGGAAATGAGGTTAGTGAGCTTGCGCATGCGGAAAAATAATGTGCCGCAAGTTATCGGAATCTGCGCAATCGCCGAAAGAGATCGTGCACTAATCTTTTTCTTTCTTTTGTTTCTCCTTTTCCTTTTCGCGCTCTTTCTCTTTTTTCTTGAAATAGCTGTTCACGAGAAAGCTGTTGCGCACCGCTTCCATCGTCTGGCTGAAGCTGTGTACGCCGCTCGTTAAATCCTTCGACACCGCCGTATCCGACAGCACCTGCCAGAACGCGCTGCTGTCGAGCTTGTACGTCATGTGCTTGAGGTTGGCGGTGATCTCCTGCACGTTGTTGTTCGTTTCGCTGAGCGTGCGCGTCGTCTCGTCCATGTTCAGCGGATCGATCGACAGCAGCAGGAAACCGTCTGTTACCAGCGGCGCATTGCCTCCCATCGATTCGATATTCACGAGCTTGTTTCCCATCATGCCGTCTGTGCTGATGCTCGCCTGCGCATTCTGCCGGATGAATTTGCGCACGTCTTCTTCGAGCACCATCGTCACCAGCACGCTCGTATCGTTGATGATCTCGATGGAGCGCACCGTGCCGACGTCGATGCCGGAAAATCGCACGTTATTGCCTTCGCCGAGACCGTTCACATTCCGGAAACGCGTTTTCAGTTCGAACGTATCGCCGAACCTGTTCCGTTTGTCGCCGATCAGGTACAGCGCCGTCACGAGCGCCAATGCACCCACCAGCACCATAATTCCCAAACGGACATTTCTTGAAGTCTCTCCCTTTTTCATAGCTATTGAAAGAATTGGCGAACGTCCGGATTTTCCGAATGCCGGATCTCTTCGAACGTCCCGGTCGCTTTGCATTGTCCGCTCACCAGCACGGCCACGCGATCGGCAATGATCTCGGCGCAGCGGATATCGTGCGAGATGATGATGGACGAGGTATTGTATTTTTTCTGGATTTCCAGGATGAGCCTGCTGATCTCGAGCGACGTCACCGAATCGAGACCGGAAGTCGGTTCATCGTAAAGAATAATATCCGGCCGCAGGATGAGCGTGCGGGCGAGCGCGATGCGTTTTTTCATGCCGCCGGATAATTCCGAAGGCAGCATGTCCGCGGTTTTCTCCAGCCCGACGCTGCTCAACGTTTCCATCACCATCTTGTCGATGTCTTCCGGCGATTTTTCTTTGCGGTGGTGCCGGAGGGGAAACTCCAGGTTCTCACGCACCGTCATCGAATCGTACAGCGCATCGCTCTGGAAGAGGAAGCCGATCTTCACGCGCAGCTCGTCGAGTTGTTCGTGCGTGAGCGACGTCACTTCTTTCCCGAGAATGCGGACCGTGCCGGAATCCGGCTGGATCAGTCCCACCATGCATTTGATGAGCACCGATTTTCCCGAACCGGATTTTCCGAGCACCACGACGTTCTCGCCGCGCCGCAGCTCCATGTTGAAATCCTGCAGCACATGGTTTCTGCCGAAGGATTTGTTCAGCACTTTCACTTCCACCACCACTTCACCGATGGTGGCTGCTGCTCCGTTTTGTTGCTGGGTCGTTGTTTCCATCAGTTGAGTCGTAAAACCTGTGTCACCTGCACGGCAAGCAAATCGAGAATGAAAACGATGAGCGAAGCCAGCACCACCGCTGAGTTCGCAGAGAGCCCGACGCCTTCGGTGCCTTTCGGCGAGTTGTAGCCTTTGTAGCTGCCCACCATGCCGATGGCGAATCCGAAGAAGAAGGTTTTCACCAGCGCGGGAAGCACGTCGCTGTACGAAAGCGTGTCGAACACCTGGCTCCAGTACAATTTCCAGTGAATGCCTCCGTACATCGTGGCGCCGAGATAACCGCCGTACAACGACACCGCGCTGCCGAGCACCACGAGCAGCGGCACCATCAGCGTGGTAGCGTACACGCGCGTCGAGACGAGATATTTGTAAGGATTCGTTCCGGAAACTTCCATCGCGTCGATCTGGTCGGTTACGCGCATCGAGCCTAATTCCGCGCCAATACCGGAACCGATCTTGCCGGCGCAGATGAGCGCAGTGATCACCGGAACGATTTCGCGCACGAGGGAAACGGAAACCATTTTCGGCAGCCACGCCTCCGCACCGAATTCCGCCAGCGTCGGCCGCGACTGCATCGTCAGCACGAGCCCCATGATGAACGCGGTGATGCAGACCAGTCCCACCGACTTATAGCCGATGAAGAAGCACTGACGGAAAAACTCGCGCACCTCGTAATTTGGACGAAAGCTTTCCACGAAAAAGCGTCCAGTGAAACGGGAAATTGCTCCTGCTTCTTCTAAAAAACCTTTCCAGGGAAAGCTCATAAGCTATTTAATTAGTGTTGGTATTGCGTTAACAAAACTGATGTACGACACGCGGAGCAACGTTGGCGCAGCGCTTCCTCATTCAGAAATTTTTCATCAACCCGGGGAAAGAATTCCACGCTCAGTCGTGGTTGTCGCCGCCGAGGCTGTAGTAATTGTTCTCTTCGTCTTCGCTGCCGATCTCCTCGCTCGCATCATCGAGCTCCGCACCGGGAACGATCATCTCTTCGTCGGGAATTTCACGCGGAAAAACTTCGTCGTCACCTTCGTCGAGATCGGTTTCTTTATCACCGAGCGCGATCACTTCTTCTTCGGTAACGTCAGCGTTGGTGCCGGGGATCATGTCGGTTTCCGGTTGCTCCAGCTGCGTTTCATCTACCGGCAGCAGATCCTGCTTGACGACTACATGTTCCGGGTTTTCGATATCGATGCCGACATGCTGCTTTCCGGAATTCATGATGTCTTCACCGCCGGGATAATGCGGGTAGCCGGGAAGCGGATCTTCCTCTTTGTTCCAATGGCCGGGGCCGGGTTTGGTGACCGGCTTCTGCTTCGGGGAATCTTTGCGCGCGGTCGGTTTCTTGCCGGCGGTTTTGCGGGCCGGTGTAATACGGCTGGTCTTGCCGGATGTTTTCTTCGTTTGCTTTTTCATGGCAACTCTTTTCCCTTCACGAGGAAAATAGCATGCCATCCGCCGCAGCGGTCAGGATTTATTTTCGCGAAAAAAAGAAAAGACACCGGCAGCCGCGACGCACAGCACCGCCACGACAACGCCCGTCAGGCGAAGACCGAAATCATGCCCGGGATCTTTGCCGAGCAGCGTAAGAATGGAGAAGATCGCAATGCCGAGCGTCTGCCCGAGCTTGACGACGAAAAATTTCACAGCGAAAAACAAACCTTCCCGGCTCTCGCCCGTGCGTTCAGCGTCTTCGAGTGCAATGTCTGCAAGAATGGCCGGCGGAAGAATGCCGAGCACCGCCAATGGAAATGCAGCGAACGAAACGAAAAGGAAGAGCTGCGTTTTCCCCGGCAACGGTAATTTCCCAATCACGAAAACGCAGGCGCTCACGGCCGCCAATACGAAGAACGCGAAAATGACGAGCTTCTTTTTTCCGAAACGTTTTGAAAGAAAACTCATCAGCGGATAATATACCAGCGAGACGGCGACCATCGTTCCCATCAGGATCACGCCGAGCGATTCGTGCTCCCCGGCAAGCACGGTGACGTAATACAGCAACCCGCTCATGATGATGTACAGCGCCGTGTACCACGAAAAATCCGCAGCGGCGTACAGCAGGAAATTCCGGTTGTGCAGCGTCGTGCGCATCGCTTTGAGCAGCGGCATGTGCGAGGGTTTTCCTTCGCAGTATTTGCGTTCGTCGATGAGCAGCACCGGCACGAGCATAAAAACGCCGCCGAGGATCGCGAGCGCTGTAATGGCCCATTGCACCGAAACCAATTTGCTCTCGAGCTGAAATGCCGAATGCAACGTTTCTGCAAGATTGTTGACCGAAGCGGAGATGACGATACCAGCAACGAAACCGACCTGCTGCAGCGTAGCGAGCCGCACACGATCTTCAGGGCTGCGCGTGAGCTCGGGCAGCAATGCGTTGCAAGGAATGATGTAGGTTGTGGCGGCAACGAAAAAAAGTCCCAGCGTTGCCGTGAGCCACCAGGCATTTGCAGACGTCGCCGTTGCAGTTGGCGGATGAAAAACCAACGCGCAGAAAATTACGGCAGGAACGAAACTCCACATCATGAATGGAATTCGTCGTCCGCGTTTGTTCGTGCTGCGATCGCTCATCTGTCCGACGAGCGGATCGTAAAATGCATCGGTGAGTCGACCGGAGGTGGTAATGATCGCCAGCAGGTTGAAGACGCCGAAGATCGTAACCTGTGCCAGCAGCGGCGACCAGCCTGCGTTTCCGGGCGGCACATAAAAATACGGCAGCATCACGCCGATGAGATTGACGAGAATGCTCCAGCCGGCCATGCCGGAAGCGTAGGCAATTCGTACTCGGAAGGGAACGGGTGCGGGCACGGGTGAAATTAGGAATTATCACCGCAGGACGCGCAAATCACGCCGGCTATGCATTCGTTTGCGCAGCGTGGCAATCAACACGGGCGACAAAGCAGCAGGTGTTTATCTTCGTTTGGAATGAACAGGATATTCACTGCTGCTGCTTTCTTCTGCTGCATTTTTTTTGCGGTGCGCTGCCATTTCGCCGGCCTGCATTCGGAACAAAAAAAGCCGGTTGAGCCGGTATACGAAGTGCCCGATCTTTCCGATCACGAATTCGAACCGCAGCCGGGGCAGCGCGAATACTGCGACAGTTGCACGAAGGTGGAAGATCAATATCAATCGAAGCGGCTGGCGTATTTCATGGAGCTCGTGTATCGTCCTGCGATGAAAAACCGGAAACTCTCTTCGGGCAACCGTGCGTTCCTGAAAGCGTTGCGCCGCTCTCTTGAAAAAGAAAATGCAACAGCGGATTTCATTCGCCCGGTTTTTCGTCTCGAAGACACAGTCGGCATCTTCAGCGATTTCAGCCCGGTTTCCGATACGATCCATCCGTTCGCATTTTCTTCCACCAGCTATCGCGTGTATTACCGGGGCAGCACCACAGCCGGATCATACGCGATCCGTCAAAGCGATCCGATCTATCCCGGCTGCAATTCGTTTCGCCGCGAACTGCTGTACACGACGAATGCGACAGATACACTGCAGCCGTTCTTCTGCACGACGTATGATCTTTCACTCGCGGCCAAACGGGACACCGCTTTTGATCGCCTGCTGAAAATGCGCAACGATTGCCAGGGAAATTGTTACTGGCTTTGTGGTCCGGCGGAATTGCAATACGGTTTTGCGCAGCTGGAAAATGTGCCGCGCTTGTGGTTCACCACGAGCCTTGACAATGATTTCCGCCCGGTGCGCGGGCTTTACGTCGACATCGATGGAAAATTTGCGCTGGAGCTTTGGAGCTTCGAGCTCGACCTGAGCAGCTGCTCGTGCATTTAACCCGCAACCGTCGCGAGGTCGCCCATGCGTTCGGCTTCGGCGGGTGAGAGCAGCATATCTTTCAACGCATTCAGCAACGCTTTGTTCGACGAGTACAATTCACGGTCGACGTTCAGTACCGTGGAGAGCTGGATATCGTCGGTGCCGTCGCTGCTGTCGTCGTAAATCTGCCGGACGAATTCATCGTGCTGCGCGATGAGCATTTGCATATTCTGCACGAACTCGCCGTCTTTCGCATTGCCTTCTTCGAGACGACGCAAAGCGAAATCCCAGAACGTCTGCTGGCGCTTTTCGAAATACGTGTAAAAGCGATATTCGGAATCATCGGCAGCTGCGCCGAGCTCATCGAGATTGTGGCGAATGTCTTTGATGCTTTTCGCGGAATACATCGCGTTGCGGACGGCGCCGGCCAGTAATGAAAAGCGCAACCGTTCTTCGGGCGACTGTTCTTCGCTGTGAAGACTCGCATAAAAATGCTGGATCTCGCCTTCGAGCTTTTTCAATTGCGCGTATTCTTTCGAAGGATCGTGTACCGGTTTTCCATTGCCGGGAAATACGGAACGGTTCAGATGAATGGTGCGTTCGACAAACAGGCGCGTTTCTTTTTCAAATGCTTCGAGCGCCACTTCGATCACCGACGCGTTGACTTTGCTGATGTATTTCGAAACGTGCCCGTTCTCATCGCGGAAACGGTGCTGCAGGAATTTCGTGAAGCGGCCGAGGAACGGCCAGAACACCAGCAGCATCAGCACGTTGGTAAAGCTTTCGAAAAAAGCCAGCGCGATCAGGTCGTCGTGAATGCCGAACACGTTGCGGATGAGCCACGCGGTCGGATGCAGCAGGGCATACATGAGCACGACGAACACGACATTGTAAATGATGTTGCCGAGCGCCACCTGCTTCTTCGCGGCCATTTCGCCGATCGCGCTGAAAACAAGCTTCACCTGCGCGCCCAGCTGCGCCCCGATCATCACGGCCATCGCGCCTTCGAACGAAACCGCTTTCGCATTCAGCGCGCTGAGCGTGATCGCCATGGTCGCGGAGCTGGACTGGATGATCGTTGTGAGCACCAAACCGACGAAGAAGAACATGAAAAGCGGCGCATCGGCATATTGCTGCAGCTCCCATTTTTCCGCGAGATCGATCACGCTGTTCTTCATCAATCCCAATCCCACGAACAGCAACCCGAAGCCGATGAAGAACCGGCAGTATTCCACTACTTTTTTCCGTGAGCCGGCCAGCAGCATCGTTACGCCCGCCACGCCGATGACCGGGTACGCGAAGAGCGCGACGTCGAAATGAAAACCGAGTGTGGCAACGATCCAGGAATCGAGCGTGGTGCCGAAGTTGGCGCCGAGCACAACGCCCAGCGCATTTTCCATCGTCACCACACCCGCGCCGACGAACGCCAGCATGATGAGCGAAACGACCGAGCTGCTCTGGAGAATGCCGGTGACGAGCGCGCCGCTGGCAATCGCTTTGAAACGATTTTGCGTATGACGGCGCAGGAACAATTTGAACGTGCGGCCGGAGAGCTCTCTCAGCGCCCCTTCCAGCAACATCATTCCGAAAAGAAAAATTCCCAACCCGCCGATCAGCGCGCCGATACTTTCCACGTTCATTGTGATCAACTTTTTAATTCTTCCGTCTAAAACTGCACCAAAATGAGCAAAAAGACGTCACCCGGCAATTGCGCCGTCGTTTTCAAAAATAGAACGTGGTGAAAGTTCCCCGCTTGACGATTATCGTTTTTGCAGCTGACGATCGTCAGGCTTATTGCACGAGCAAACGTTTCGTAACGACGCCGTGTGCAGCGGACCGCACCGTAACGAAATACAAGCCGCTGCTCATCGCTCCGCGTGCAATGCGGAAGGTGCTGCCGGAAAGCTGCTGCGGTTCCTGCACAACTTTTCCATTCACGTCGTAAATCGCGACGGTGAATTTTTCATTGGGGAAAGCATCATCGCTGATCGTGAGCGTCGCTTCTTCCGCCATCGGGTTGGGATAAACGGAAACCTGCTGTTCGTCCAGCTGCAGCTGATCTACGCTGTTCAGCAACGGATCGAATTCCCACCAGTCGTCGCGGTAGAGGCTGTCGTAGCCGAGGCC
>CAMLEF010000006.1 GCA_946478675.1 uncultured Flavobacteriales bacterium
GTACCCGGTTGAGGCGGTGCCGATGGTTGGCGGATTGCATCCTCCCGCGCAGCAGGAGCAGTTAAATTGCTGGTCCGGCCCTGCATCCACCGGGCAAAGTCCGCCGATGGAAGCGTCGTCGATCAGCCAGCTGAAGGTGGTGCTGTGATTGGCATCGTTACAAAACAGCATCGGGCCGACCACCACGTAATACGTAGCGTTCGAAGGCGGCGTCCAGTCCATTTCCATTTTCACCCATCCGCCGGCGTCATTGGTAATCGTAGGCGCGACGTAAGTCTGGCTGCGAACGTTCCCCAGGATGTTTGCGGCAGTAGATCCAACGCTGGTGTTCACGAAACAGAATCCCATGCTCAGGCTGTTGGTGGTGGGTGAGAGCGTGAACGTGCTTTGCGGGTTGATGTAAGCGGTGATGCGATACGTAACGGTGGTGGAAAACGTGCCGCTCATTTGCTGGTACACGTATTCGCTCGACGCTGCGGCGCTCGGGTAATAACCTACTGCTTCACAATGCGCGTAGCCGTTCGAGGTGCGCGGGCTGCCGCTCTGGCAGGCGCTGGTTCCGCCGGTGCCCTGGTTGAAATAATCGACGCCTGAGCTGGAGCCGCTGACGTCGGTGTAACCCGAGCAGGAAGAGTTGTACGACATCTTCAATCCGCCCCAATTCGAGCAATGTGTGATGTTGTAAGAGCTGGGCGGAGTTGCACAGGTAGGAATTGTGCCGAACGTTTCAAAACCACCGTTGCTGATCGTTTGCGCCTGCAGGCCCGCGGTAAGACCAGCCAGGAGTGTGAGAGTAAGCGTTTTTAGTTTCATGGCTAAATATTTTAAATGGTTACAATAAAATATATACTATATAAATATAATATTTAAAATCAAACTGCAAAGTAGAATGTGGCAAGGCGTGGCTGCTTGTAACAGGGCGGTTTAGAAATGATAAAAGAAAAAGCCGCGCTTGGGAAGTGCGGCTTTCTCTTTTTGTATGACGGTCACTGCATCCGCATCGGTAATGCATTCGGCGCCTGTCAGCGTGTAGGTGATAACGCCAGCAAGGTTAGCCGTGGTTTGCAGGATGGGTCAGCCTTTCAGGCCTGTGGAATGTATGGCGCCAGCTCTGGTGTTCCTTTTCCCAACCACATAAATAATGGCCGGTCGTTTTCGCCGCGCGCCATTGTCATTAACGATCAGCTGGTCGTAGATCACGGTTGTTCCCACAGGTGAAGATTGGATCGCATGAATGACGGAAGCGGGAAGTTTATTGCTCCGGACGGTAATTTCCATTACAGTGCTCCCGTTGCGGATGATCGAAACCGTGCATGAAACCACATTGGAGTCCAGCGGATAATATTGGCCTGCCGCAACCGTATCCTTTGGAGGAGAAGTTTGTGCATGCAGTGAAAAAGAAATTCCGGCGAACAGCAGAAATAAAAGGAAGCAGAATTTCATTTTTATTTTCCTAATGCCTCTTTCATCGGAAAGATACAGCTGTTCTTATCGTACCGCACCTGCTCGCGTGTTGTGCGTGCCGATGACGTACACAACAGAAGGCCGTTTTTTCAGGACACCGTTTTCATTCACCGTGATCGCTTCGTAAATGATCTTTGTGCCTGCAGGCTGCGTTTCGATCAGTCGCGTGATCGTCGGCGGCAGTTGACTTCCCTGGATATTGTACTCCGTCGATTTTCCACCGCTCATGATCACGACAGTGTAGGAAATGAAATTCGAATCCGGCTGGTAATAATAACCGGCGGTGATGGTGTCGACGCGCGTGGCGGGTGTGTTGGTTTGCGCGTGATGAATAGCCGGCACCAGCAGGAAAAGAAACAGGGGAAGAAGAAAACGCATGACAGAGGATGTTTGTATTACCGAAATGTAAACTATTCTTTCCGGAAATTACATGATTCATACAACCTTGCTTTTCCCTATATTTATTCCCCGCCAAATCTTCCTTCGATGAAAAAACTTTACGCCTCTCTTTTGGCTGCCGTCTGTTTTGCGCCGCTCGCGTTTGCACAAACGTTCACGCTCAACACCAACGCAGCGATCCATGACAACGCCAACACTTCCGTGGCGATCAGCGTTACGGGGCTTCCTGCTGTTGCGGATTCTTCGTTCGGACTTTGTTCCGTGACGCTGAGCCTGCATCACACGTACGACGGCGACCTCGACATCTGGCTTGTTGCGCCTTCGAACGATTCGATCCAGCTCTCGAACAACGAAGGCGGCGGCGGCGACAATTTCACGTCTACCGTTTTTACGATGAGCGCCACCACGCTGATCCAGAACGGAACGGCGCCTTTCACGGGGAACTTCCTGCCGGAATTTTCGCTGAACAATCTGAACAGCGGACAAAATCCGAACGGCACCTGGCGCCTCAGCGTGTCGGATGAAGCGCCGGCCGATACCGGGCATATCATCAGCGTTGCGCTGAACTTCTGCTCCAATCCGCCCGCCGATCCGCCGACCTTCGCAGGTCCGTGCGCGATGAACAACGGCGGCGGCTGCCAGTGCCCCGACGGTTCACAGGATTGCGACCTGCTGCCGGATATGCTTGCTTCGGGCGACATCATCACGCAGCAGCACACGGAATATCCCGGCTACATGACGCTCAGCAACGCGACGCCGAACGTGGGCTGGGGCCCGATGGAAATTCATGGTTCCAACAGCTGCTGGTGCGATACGGTGCAGGTGAACTGTAACACGTCGCTTTGCCCGAACGGCAACCCGCCCACGCAGCAGCTCACGCAGCGCATCTACCACAAGAACGGTAACACGATCACCTATCACGATACGCTGACGCCGGGAACGATGAGCTATCATCCTTCGCACGGCCACATCCACGTCAACAACTGGGCGGAATTCACGCTGCGCACGATGGATCCCAATGATCCGAACCCGACGCACTGGCCCATCCTCGGTGCCGGCGCCAAGATCAGCTTCTGCCTCATCAACCTCGGTGACTGCACCAACGATCTCGGTTACTGCCGCGACACCGCCGGTAACGTGATCACGATGGCCAACGTTCCGAACGCCCCGCTCGGCGCCGTCAGCGGTTGCGGTGTGGACCAGGGCATTTACACCGGCATGCTCGACATTTACGACCAGTCACTGCCCGGCATGAACATCGACCTGTCGAATGTGTGCAACGGCTCGTACTGGATCGTTTCGATCACCGACCCCGACAACAACTTCATCGAGCAGAACGACAACAACAACTGGGCGGCGGTACCGATCACGCTCATCATGCAGCACAACCCGATCACGTCTTCGTTCGGCGTGACGTCGGTTTCCGGGAATTCCGTGACGTTCTCGAACAACAATACCGATCTCTCTTCTTTCGAATGGGATTTCGGCGACGGCAACACCGACACGACGAACAACCCGGCAATGCATACGTACGCCAACCCGGGCACGTACACGGTAACGCTCACGCAGACGAACCCGTGCGGCTCTTACATCAGCACGCAGGTGATCACGATTACCGGCATGGAAGAGACCGGCAATTTCGCCGCGCTGCTGCTCAGCGCCGCACCGAACCCGGCCGCCGGCACCACGACGATCAGCTACACGATGCCGGAAAGCGGCGCGATGCAGCTCGAGATTTACGACCTGCTCGGTAACCGTGTTGCAATGGCAGAACAAGGCAACGCTTCACAAGGCACGCATACGGTCGACGTCGATTTCAATGCGCTCGGCCTTGCCAACGGCACGTACATTTTCCGCCTCACGACACCGGGCCATTACAGCACGCTGCGTGTCGTGAATTCGAAATAGGACAATAGCATTTTACGCTGGTAAATCCCGGGAGAAAAATCTTCCGGGATTTTTATTTGTGCGAAACGGAAATGGACCGGCACCAGCGTCGTCTTTGCATCCTGTTGTTGTTCTGCCGTTTCCGGGTGGTTGTTGATTTCTTTCTGCGCGGCGAACACCAAAGGATGAAAATATGTTCACCTTTGCGCTCCTGAAAAATCAACTCACTCTTTTTATGAAAAAACGATTACGCAACTTCTTTACTGTTGTGGCCGGACTGGTTACGACTGTAGTTAGCGCACAGACCTATTCTTCATGGGCGCTGGCAGTCGACAACAACAACGGCATGTATGACACCATCGCTGCTCCCGGCGATTCGCTGCATTTCCGTTTCGCGAACGCAGGAAGCCTCGCTTACACGCAGGCGCGCCTGGTCGTGTATTACCAGGGCAACGTCGGCGACGGGAACGAATACTTCGATCTGTTCGATGAAACGCTGAATTACCAGGGATAAGTCGGTCCGAACTCGTATGAGCAGGATTGCGCGCCGGAAGATTCCGCGGTGTTCTATTTCAACACGAGTGACATCAATACCTGGAATGCCGACAACGCGATCGACTTCGTGCTCGTGAGCAGCTTCGGCCCGGGATTCTGCCCGTTGAATACCGTACGTGCGCACCTGTCGTATGATTACTGCGCAGCAGGTTACCCGGCACAATTCGCCAGCATGTCCATCAGCAACCCGGCGGTCTGCGTTTATGACGGCGCCCAGCTGCTGACCGGTATTCCTGCGGGCGGCACCTTCAGCGGCCCCGGCGTTTCCGGCAATACGTTCGACCCGGTGAACCTTACGCCCGGAATATATACGCTGAACTACGTCGCTACCGATTCGCTGGGTTGCATGACCGATACGTCGATTACCGTTGCCGTGAAATATCTGCCGACAGTGAACAACGGTGATCCGCTGGTCGCCTGCTACGGCACGGCTGCATCACTGACTTCTGATGCCGGTGCGAATTCCGTTTGGTTTGCCGATGCTGCGATGACGCAGATCCTCGATACGGCTGCAACGTTCCAGACGCCTGTGCTCACGCAAACAACGACGTACTGGCTGGCGCCGATCGACAAGAACGATCATTTCTCTATCGACACCGTTACGGCCGACAATTACCTTACCGTTGACGTAAACAATTACGCCGGAGACGACCGCGGCGGCATGGCAATCACACCGAACTATGTTTACCTGAATGGTGACAACCACGCTGTGCGTTACGACCTCGACCTGAACCCGGCTTCGGTCGTGCCGCTGCCGATCCGTGACGGTATCGTTTCTGACCTCCGCACCGGTAAGCTGTGGACGCTTTGGAACAGCGCTAATAACACCGATCCGCAGAACGCACCGGGCCAGTTCCTGGTGACCGACCTGCGCGGCATGGACAGCGTGCTCAACTTCACCAATGCGATGGTGCATCTTTCACAGCCGATCGACATGGGTTACGCCAACCAGAACAACGGCATTTTCGCCGGCTTCGGTTACGTTGGTATTTACAGCGGCGACACGCAACACTGGTACGTGATCGACATCGATAACGGTTTCGTGACGGATCTCGGTTACCTGTATGACCCGGAACTCTACGGCGCTGAAAACTGGTCCAGCTGGGGCATGCTCGAATCCGATTGCAACGGCTCATTCGCTGCAGTCTATCGCGATAACAACTCAACGGAAATCCGTCGTCGTGTGCTGCCGGATGGTACGGTAACAACGATCGGTAACTTCACACAGGGCATCAGCGATATGGCGAGCCTCGTGTATAACCCGTGGAACAACCGCTGGTACTGGCACTACGAAGGATCGTCATCCACTTTCGGTGGAACGAACGAGACACTCGGTTATGCCGATGCTTCCGACACGACCTTCACCTGCGCAGGCCCCGACCTCGGTTGCGCGCAGTCGTTAACGATCACTGTTCCTGCCGACGTAACGCTGAACCTCGCGTCGAACAATTTCTGCTTTGAAGACGGCGCTGTCCTGCTGAATGGCGGCGCTCCTGCAGGCGGCACCTACAGCGGCATCGGTGTAGGCACGGGCCCGAACGGCACGGTGTTCTTCCCGGCGCTTTCCGGTACCGGCACCTTCACGCTTGCGTACACGTACACGGATTCCGTAACGGGTTGCACCGACGTGGCAACAACACAGGTGACGGTGAACAACTGCACCGGCATTGCGGAAGAAACTTTTGCAACCGGCATCAGCGTTTACCCGAACCCGAACAACGGCGTCTTCACGCTCGGCGTCAATGCAACTGCCGATCAGCTGCTGATCGAAGTGACGGACCTCACCGGCCGCACGATCTACAGCGCGCAGGAACAAAACGTAACGCCGGGCTTCACGAAGCAGATCAGCCTCGAAGGTTTTGCTTCAGGCATGTACATGCTGCGCCTCACGAACGGCAACGAGCAGCAGGTCCGCATGATCAGCGTGCAGTAACCTGTTTTGCTTTCAACAAAAAATCCGTCCTGGTTTTCCGGGACGGATTTTTTTATGCGTGAAGAAATGGATCAGTTGGCTTTCGGTCGCTTGTACACCGGAACGGTGGAGCAGGGTTCGCCGTACATGATGCTTTGCGCGACGGCACGCAGTTTTTTCGTGATCTCGATGTAAGCGGTTTTCGGAATGGGTTTGTCGCCGCAGCCTTTGATGACGACACGTGCGTTGCGGTACTGTTCGATGTCCAGCGCTGCAAGAATTTCATCGAACAAAACCGTCTCGAGCAATTCGAGCGAACCGAAGACAATTTTTTTCGCGAACGGCTCCAGCGCAGCCGCCAGCAGCATCCACGCCCAGTCGGGAATGATCGCGTCGGCGGAGCAGGTGAGGGCGACGTATTTGTCTTTGTACTGCGACCAGTCGTGTGTTTTGATGAATTCGCGAAAATCTTTTTCCCGCAGGATCAATCCCTGGAACAGCTGGTCTTTGATGTCGAGCAGCACACGTTCCCCGGGGAGATACATTTCTCCGAGGTCGATCGTGACCAGGCCGCTTTGTGCTACTTTATTGACGATCTCTTCCATGGTTAGTTCGGAGTTTGGAGTTTTGAGTTCGGAGCGTGGAGTAGTATTACTCCGAACTCCGGACTCCAAACTCCCGACTTCTGTCTACATGAATCCCAATTCCAGTTGTGCGACTTCGCTCATCATGTCTTTTTCCCACGGCGGGTCGAAGGAGATTTCCACTTTTACTGCGCGCACGCCTTCCACGTCGCGGACTTTCTGTTCCACTTCGGACGGAAGCGATTCTGCGGCGGGACAATTCGGTGAGGTCAGCGTCATCGTGATCTTCACTTCGTTGTCGTCGTTGATGTTGATCTCGTAGATCAGCCCCAGCTCCCAGATGTCCACGGGAATCTCCGGGTCAAAGCAGGTTTTGATCGCGTCGATGACCTTCTGCGCGAACGCTGCATCCTTCGAAATAATAACTGCGGGCATTGTATTTATTTTTTCTCTGCGTCCTCCGCGCCTCTGCGGCGAATGTTTTTTGCCGCAGAGCCGCAGAGGGCGCAGAGGTTTAATTTTGTTTAACGCTTAATGCCAACGCATCGAGCTTCATCTGTTTTACCATCGCCAGCAAACCGTTCGAACGCGTCGGCGAAAGATGATCTTTCAATCCGATCTTTTCGATGAAATCCACCGGCGCATCCACGATCGCTTTCGGCGCCTGGCCGGAAAGCACACGCACCATCAGCGCGACCAGTCCTTTCGTGATGATCGCATCGCTGTCGGCGTGAAAAACGACATTGCCGTCCTTCAGCTCCGAATACAACCACACGCGGCTCTGGCAGCCTTTGATGAGACGATCGTCGGTTTTGTATTGCTCATCCATCGGCGGCAATGATTTTCCGAGGTCGATAATGTACTGGTACTTATCGTCCCACTGATCGAACATCGCAAACTCGTCGATGATCTCGTGTTCTGTTTCCGCGATCGTCATTACGACAACATTTTTACAGCTTTCTGCAAAGCGATGAAAAGCAAATCGATTTCTTCTTTCGTATTGTAGAGACCGAACGACACGCGAACGGTTCCGGGAATGCAATAAAATTCCATCAGCGGCTGCGTGCAGTGATGGCCCGTGCGCACCGCGATGCCCTGCTGGTCGAGGATCGTGCCGATGTCGAACGGATGCAGGTTTTTAATCACGAAGGAAAGCACGCCGGCTTTGTGCTGCGCCGTTCCGATGAAACGGATGCCGTCGATTGCCGAAAGTTTTTCCGTCGCGTACTGTAGCAATTCCTGCTCGTGCGCGGCGATGTTGCTCATGCCGATCGCGTCGACGTATTTCAATGCCGCTGCAAGAGCGATCGTGCCTTCGATGTTCGGTGTGCCGCCTTCGAACTTCAGCGGTCCTTCGACGTATTCCGTTTTTTCGAACGTCACGGTTTTGATCGTGCCGCCGCCGGCCTGGTAAGGCGCCATTTCGTTCAGCAGCGTTCCTTTCGCATAGAGCACGCCGATGCCGGTGGGCCCGTAGATCTTGTGCGCCGAAAAGCAATAGAATTCGCAGCCGAGTTCCTGCACGTTCACGGGCATATGCGGAACCGCCTGCGCGCCGTCGATGAGCACGGGAATGTTTTTCGCATGCGCCATTTCCACGAGCTGCTTCGCAGGATTCACCGTGCCGAGCGTGTTGGAAACGTGCGTGAAAGCGAACAGCTTTGTTTTGTCCGTCAAACGTTTTGCGACTTCTTCCAGGACAAGCTCGCCGCTTTCCGTTATGGGAACCGCTACGAGCTTTGCGCCTTTTTCTTCGCAGAGCACCTGCCACGGCAGAATGTTCGAGTGGTGCTCCATGCCGGTGATGAGCACTTCATCGCCGGGCTGTAATTTATTTCGCAGGAAGGAATGTGCCACGAGGTTCACGCTTTCCGTGGTTCCGCGCGTGAAAACAATTTCATTCGCCGAAGCCGCGCCGAGATGCTGCTGCACAATCGCCCGCGCTTCTTCATACGCCTGCGAAGCATCCTGGCTCAGGCGGTGAACGCCGCGGTGAATGTTCGCGTTGTAACGGGAATAATAATCGACGATCGCATCGATGACGGCTTTCGGCTTTTGCGTCGTGGCGCCGTTGTCGAAATACACGAGCGGCTTGCCGTTTACCGTGCGCGTAAGAATGGGAAAATCTTCCCGGTAACGTGCGGTATCGTACGTCAGTGAAGCAGTTCCCGTTTCAGCCAGCGGTTTCATTTCAGCAGTTCATCAATTCGTGATTCCACCGTTTCGCGGATGGCGTCGATCTTCACTTGCGCGACGACTTCTTCTGCGAAAGCGCGGATGAGCAGGCGTCGTGCGTTTTCTTCTTTCACACCGCGGGCGCGGAGATAGAACAGCGCGTCCTCGTCGATGCGGCCGGTGGAGGTGCCGTGCGAGCATTTCACGTCGTCGGCGTAAATCTCCAGCTGCGGTTTCGTGTTCATCGAAGCGTCGTCGCTGAGCAGGATGTTGCGGTTCGTCTGGAAGGCGTTGGTCTTTTGCGCGTCGGGACGGACGAAAATTTTTCCGTTGAACACCGCGAGCGATTTGCCGTTGAGCACGCCTTTGTACAGCTCGTTGCTCATGCAATTCGGAACCGTGTGATCCACCACCGTATGGTTGTCGACGACCTGGTTGCCGGAAGGCAGGTACAAGCCGAAGAGATGCGCTTCGCCGTTCTTGCCGCCGAGCACGATGTTCAGGTTATTGCGCACCCACGCGCCGCCGAGCGTAAACGTGTACGTATTGTACAGCGAATTGGCACCGAGCCCCGCCTGCGTCGTATTGAGCAGGTGACCCGTTTCGCTTTCCCACTGCAGTCGATAATGATGCAGTCGCGCGTGATCGGCAACCGCCAGCTCAGTAAGCGCATTCGTAAAAGAACGCACCGGCCCGATCGATTCGAACGATTCGATGATCGTCGCTTCAGAATTTTCTTCGGACACCACAAGGTTACGCGGCTGGAAGAACGCTTCGGTTTCGTTGTCGGTGATGTGCAGCAGGTGAAGCGGCTCTTCGGAAACAGCGCCCTTCGCAATGTGCACGAAAACGCCGCCTTCGTTCAGCGCCGTATTCAGCGAGATAAACGCATCGGGACCGGCAGCGTATTTGCCGTAATGTTTTTTCGCCGCTTCGTTTTTCTCCATCGCTTCCGCCAGGCTCATCACGGTAATGCCTTTCGGAAGTGTTTTCTTCGAAGAAAGCCCGGGCGCAAAAACGCCGTTAACGATGACGAAAACGAAACCGCCTTTCGCCAGCGACAATTTTGCAACATCGTCGGCGGTAACGTTACGCGCCTGTTCATTGCGGAAGCCGTAGCTCTTTTTGAACAGCGTGTCGGGTGCGATGTATTTGTAATCTTCCGTGCGACGCGTCGGGAATCCGGTAGCGGCAAAAAAATCCGCTGCGTTCTTCCGCAGGTTGCGGTCGCCGTACAGCGCAGGAAGCCGCTCTTCAAAATGAGCGAGCAACTGTTGCGCGAAATCTGTTTTTACTGCAGTGCTCATAGGTTAGGCTTCTACAGCCTGCGTTTTGATCCAGTCGTATCCTTTTTCTTCCAGCTCGAGCGCGAGCTCTTTCGGTCCCGATTTCACGATGCGGCCGTTGTACAACACGTGCACGAAATCCGGGACGATGTAATCGAGCAGGCGCTGGTAGTGCGTGACGACGATGAACGAACGTTCTTTATTGCGCAGCTTGTTGACGCCGTTCGCCACGATGCGCAGCGCGTCGATGTCGAGGCCCGAATCGGTTTCGTCGAGGATGCCGAGCTTCGGTTCGAGCATTGCCATCTGGAAGATCTCGTTGCGTTTTTTCTCGCCGCCGGAAAAACCTTCGTTCACCGAGCGGTTCGCCAGCTTGTTCTCGAGTTCCACGAGCTTTTGTTTCTCTTTCACCATCGCGAGGAACTCTTTCGGTTCGATCGGTCCCTGGCCGCGGTATTCGCGGATATCGTTGATGGCGGTTTTCAGGAAATTGATGTTGCTCACGCCGGGAATTTCCACCGGGTACTGGAACGCGAGGAACAGCCCTTCACGCGCGCGGTCTTCCGGCGAGAGATCGAGGAGATTTTTTCCGTTGAAGATCACTTCACCTTCGGTGACTTCGTAATCTTCGCGTCCTGCAAGAACAGAAGCGAGCGTGCTTTTGCCGGAACCGTTCGGTCCCATGATGGCATGTACTTCGCCGGCTTTGATTTCAAGATTCAATCCGCGAAGAATTTCTTTCCCTTCGACGGACGCATGCAGGTTTTTAATGGAGATCATATGCTATGCGTTGATGGTTGGTTTTATATCCGAGAATTTCAAATGCGTTGACTTTGCCGAACGCGTTTTTTTCAGTGACGACAAACAGATCGCGCACGCGTCCGCAGAGGCTATCACCGGAAACGAGCGCATGCTGTCCGGGCTTCAGCGAATCGGCGTACGGGACATACAGCAAGTGCTGTCCGCGCGATTCGAATTTGTGCTTGTAAAAATCAATGTTGGAGCGATGCCAGTTTTGCACGAGCGCGTACTGGTCGAGATTTTCACCGCGGTTGGATGCTTCGAAAAGATAAGTGTTCAGCTCTTCCACACTGCGGTCGCCGATCGGGCGGTTGTTGTCGTGCGATTTTTTGTAAGCGTAATACACCGGCACGGAGAAAACGAGGAGCAGCATTCCCTGCATCCCCAGCGGTGAAAGCGAATCCAGATTCAGCAAGCCGATCAGCTGGTGCATCGTGAAGCCGGCGGCGATCGCGAGCAACGGGAACAGCGGAACGTCGTACCATTCCAGTTTGGTGACGGAGATCGACGTAACGAGCAGGTAGATTGCTACGCAGGAAATCACAGCAACACCCACGCGGCGAATACGAAGGTCGGTTGAGCGTACGAGCAGCAGGAAACCGATAAATGCCGCGATCAGCCAGGTAGCATAGCGCGTGCGGAAAAGATTGTTGAAGTAAAAATCGAAATGCTCAGCGTGACCGGAGTTATCGGCAGTCACGCGACCGGCGTTCGACTGAAAAATGTGTTCGAAGTAGCCCGGCTGCTGCAGGTTGCGGATGTACAGCGGAACAAAAGCGATGAGTAGCGCCAGGACAGTTCCCGCATAAAAATGACGCGAGCGCAGCAGGCTTCCCATCTTGCGATAAAACAGCAGCACAAAAAAGATAGCCGGCAAAAAAAGCAGCGCTGCAAATAATTTCGTCGCGAAGGCCAGTCCGAAGAAGAGCGGCAAAGCGAACAGTGTTTTTCCCTGCGGCTGCTCATCGATCAGCAACTGGACGAACGAAAGAAATCCGAAGGTCATGAACGCCGTAAGCAGCGCGTCCATATCGCCGGTGCGCGAAGCGTGGAAGTGAATGAAGCCTGCCGTCGTTAATAAGACGAAGAAGGCGCTCACGGCCCAGGTCAAATTGAAATTGCGGCGGATGAAAAAGAAAATGCCCAGCGCTGTTGCAGCAGCAGCGATCGCCGTAGGAAGCCGCACCGCCAGCTCATTGAAGCCGAGGAAACGGATGCTGATTGCCTGCAGCCAGATCGGGAGCAGCGGCTTGTCGTTGTACATGTCCGGCACCCCGTGATTCAGCAGTGTGAACAGCTTGCCGCTCTTCGTCATTTCGAACGCGCTGTTGGCGTAGATCACTTCGTCCCACGGGCGCATCGGGAAAGCGTTGAGCTTTAAGAACAGCACGAAATACAGCAGCGCCGACATCACCACGAAAAGCGTGATGTCGTGCAGTTTGTATTTATGCAGGCTCAGGTTCATGGCTTCAACGCGCAACAATTATCCGACGCTTCCTTCGAGTGAAACGCTCAGCAGCTTTTGTGCTTCGACGGCGAATTCCATCGGCAGCTGGTTGAGGACTTCTTTGCAATAGCCGTTCACGATCAGGCCGATCGCTTTTTCCGTGTCGATGCCGCGCTGGTTGCAATAAAAGATCTGGTCTTCGCCGATCTTCGAAGTGGTCGCTTCGTGCTCGACGACGCCGGTCTTGTCGTGGATCTCGATGTAGGGGAACGTATGCGCGCCGCATTTGTCGCCCATGAGCAGTGAATCGCATTGGGAGAAATTGCGCGCGTTCTTTGCGCCTTTCGCAATCCGCACGAGACCGCGATAGCTGTTCTGGCTTTTGCCGGCGGAGATGCCTTTCGAGATGATCGTGCTGCGCGTGTTCTTGCCCAGGTGCATCATCTTCGTTCCCGTGTCGGCCTGTTGGAAATTATTCGTGACCGCGACGGAATAAAATTCGCCGACGGAGTTGTCGCCTTTCAGGATGACGGAAGGATATTTCCACGTGATCGCGGAACCGGTTTCCACCTGCGTCCAGGAAATTTTTGAATTTTCCCCGAGACAAATGCCGCGCTTCGTGACGAAGTTGTAGATGCCGCCTTTGCCGTTCTTGTCGCCGGGATACCAGTTCTGCACGGTGGAATATTTCACCTCCGCATCTTTCTGCGCCACGATCTCGACAATAGCGGCATGCAGCTGGTTCTCGTCGCGCTTGGGGGCCGTGCAGCCTTCGAGGTAGCTGACGTACGCGCCTTCTTCGGCAACGATCAGCGTGCGCTCGAACTGGCCGGTGCCTGCGGAGTTAATGCGGAAATACGTGCTCAGTTCCATCGGGCAGCGAACGCCTTTCGGAATGTAACAGAACGATCCGTCGCTGAAAACGGCGGAGTTCAACGCGGCGAAAAAATTGTCGGTGTGCGGAACGACGGAGCCCATGTATTTTTTCACGAGCTCGGGATGTTCCTGCACGGCTTCGCTGAAGGAGCAGAAGATGATGCCTTTCTCCGCGAGCACTTCCTTGAACGTCGTTTTTACAGAAACGGAATCGATGACGGCATCCACCGCGATTTTCGATTCCACACCGACGAGGCGTTTCTGTTCTTCGAGCGAGATGCCGAGCTTCTCGAACGTCTTCAGCAATTCCGGATCGACTTTGTCAAGGCTTTCGACCGACGCTTTTTTCTTCGGCGCGGCGTAATAGCTGATGTCCTGGAAATCGACGGAAGGATAATCGAGGTGCGGCCAGTATTTCGGCTCTTCCATCGTTTGCCAGTGGCGAAACGCTTTGAGGCGGAATTCCAGCATCCACTCCGGTTCGTTTTTCTTTTTCGAAATGAACCGAACGATCTCTTCATTCAATCCTTTCGGCGCAAATTCCGTATCGATATCGGAAACGAAGCCGTACTTGTATTCCGAAGAGATATGGTCCTCTAATATTTGATTTTGCTCTGCCATAAAAAAAGTTCAAAGTTCATTGTTCAAGGTTCAAGGTTCGGAGGCATAACCTTGAACCCTGAACTTTGAACGTTGAACAATCAGACCGAGAAGCTTTCCCCGCAGCCGCAGGTACGTGATGCGTTGGGGTTATTGAAAACGAATCCTTTCCCGTTGAGGCCGCCGGTGTAATCGAGCTCGGTGCCCACGAGGTACAGGAAACTTTTTTTGTCGACGACGATGCGGATGCCTTTGTCTTCGAAAACCTGGTCGTTCGGCTGGAGCGTATGGTCGAATTCCAGTTTATAGGACAGCCCGGAACACCCGCCGCTGTCCACGCCCACACGGATGAAGGTGTCTTCCGGGCGGTTCTCGCTGCGAATCAGGTCGAGCGCATGCGTTTTGGCATTTTCCGTTACGGTTATCATTGGTAGTCAGTATTTTGCAGTTGAAATTTTATTTAGACTAAATCTAAATGCACTGCAAAATTACCTAAAATATGGTATTTGACCAACGATATCCGGCAGGAAATCACGTTCCTTCCACGGCCGGAACGATCGCGGAAGGAATATCGAGGATGATGCGCGTTCCCATGCCTTCGCGGCTGGTCAGTCGAATGGTTCCTCCCAATCGCTGAACGCCGTTTTTTACGAGATAAAGGCCAAGGCCCGATCCTTTCGAAATGGTATTGCCGCGATAGAACATATCGAAAACTTTTTCCTGGCTTTGGGTATCGATGCCGATGCCGTTGTCTTCGATCGTCGCGCAAATGCCGTCTTTCGTGTCTTTCACCGTGATCCGGATGAAGCCGTCGTGCAGCAGGTGATTGCGGTACTTGATACTGTTCTCGATCACGTTCTGCAGGATGGAAGACAGGATGCGTTCGTCGGAAAGGAAACGCCGCCTGCAGCTCACGTCAACGGAAATGCGCATGTTCTCGTAGCCGGGCATGAACTCGATGCTGCGCAGCACGTTGTTCAGCAACACTTCGGGGTCGATGCCGGTGATGGTGAGCGCGGAATTCTTGATGGCCATCGTCTGGATGAGCGAGACGAGAATTTCATCGAGCTTCTGCGCGCTTTCCGAGATGAGCGAAAGGTGCTGGCGATGTCCGCAATCGGAAGGTTGCTCATCGCGCAGGGCCAAACGCGCCAATCCCATGATCGAGGTGAGCGGCCCGCGAAGATCGTGTGTGGCTTTGTAGAGGAAGGTGCTCAGCTCGTTGTTCGTGAAGAGCAACCGTTCGAGCATTTGCCCGCGCTCTTTTTCCGCCTCGCGTTTCTGGATCGCATTGCCGATCGCGGAAGGCAATCGCACGAGATGATCTTTCAGGATGTAATCGTCGGCGCCTTCTTTGATCACGGTGACGGCAAATTCTTCGGATACCGCGCCGGTCACGAGGATGAAAGGAAGATCCGGGTTGAACGTGCGGGCGAGCGTGAGCGCTTCGAGCGAATTGAACTGCGGCAGGGAATGATCGGAAAGCACAAGGTCGGGCTGCAGCGATTCCAGGCCTTGGATGAATTCTTCCCGCGTATCGGCGACGACACACTCGAACGGCATGCCGGCTTTGCGCAGCACGCGCTGGATAAGCTCCACGTCGGCGGGGTTATCCTCGAGCAATACGATTTTCAGGGACTGTTCCATGTGCGTCAGTGTTTGCCGGGAGCCTGGTTGAGCAGCATCCAGTATAAGCCGAGGTCGGCTACCGCTTTTACAAAATCACCAAACTCCACCGGCTTGACGACGTAGCTGTTTACGCCGAGACGGTAACCTTCAACGACGTCTTTTTCTTCGCGCGAAGAAGTCATGATGACGACCGGGATTTGTCGCGTGTTGTTATCGTTCTTGATCACTTTCAACACGTCGAGCCCGTCGATTTTCGGCAGCTTCAGGTCGAGGATGATGAGCTTCGGCAGCGGTTGCGACGCCCGCTCGGTATAATTGCCTTTCGCATAAATAAAGTCCAGCGCATCCGCACCGTCTTCCACGTGGAAGAGGTTGTTGGCGAGATTGTTTTTCTTCAATGCCCGGATCGTCATTTCGGCGTCGCTGGGATTGTCTTCCACCAGGAGAATTTCGACGTTTTGCATACGTTGTGGTTTTAGCGGCTTTGTTTCTTCCATTGGGGGTTAAGGTGTTGGGGTTAAATTTTTGGTAATGCGACAAAGAAGGTTGCGCCTTTCCCGACTTCACTTTCGGCCCAGACGCGACCGTAATGTTTGGAGACGATGCGTTGCACAATGGCGAGCCCGACGCCCGTGCCTTCGAATTCATCCATCTTGTGCAGGCGCTGGAACACGCCGAAGAGTTTGTCGTAATAACGCATGTCGAAGCCCGCGCCGTTGTCACGCACGGAGAAGATCACCTCGTCGCCTTCTTCTTTCGAATCGATCTCGACCGCGGGTTTTTCTTTTTTCGAAGAATACTTCACTGCGTTCGAGATGAGGTTCAGGAATACCTGGTGCACCAACCCGTAGTCGACCGAAGCGCGATGCAGTTTGCCGACGCGGATGTCGGCGTTGTGCTTCACCGATTTGTTCAGCTCGATGAGCACGCCTTCGACCAGCGTATTCATATCCTCCGGCGAAGATTCGAGCTCTTTTCTTCCGAGACGGGAGAACGCGAGCAGGTCGTCGATGAGCTGGCCCATGCGCTGTGCGTTGTACCGGATCACACCGAGCAAACGTTTTCCTTCTTCGTCGAACGTGGCGCCGAAATCTTCTTCGAGCATGTTCGCGTAACCGTTCACCGCACGCAACGGCGCGCGCAGGTCGTGCGAAACGGAATACGTGAACGCTTCGAGCTCTTTGTTCACGACGTCGAGCTGCTGCATTTTCTGGGTGAGCTCGCGGTTGAGCTGGATGATGGCTTCCCCCGTTTTTTGTTTTTCTTCGGCCGCTATTTTGCGTTCCGTAATGTCTTCCGAAATGCCGAGCAGGTAAATGGGATTGCCGCCGGCATCACGAACGGAAATTTTTCGCGTATGCAGCCAGCGTTGCCCGCTGCGTGTTTCAATCGCTTCTTCCGGAATGTCGACGACGGTGTCGGAAGCCAGCACTTCGCGGTCTTTCGCGGTAAATGCTTTCGCCTGTTCCGCAGGAAAGAAGTCGAAGTCGTTTTTGCCGAGCAGCTCATCGCGCGAAAGGCCGAGCAGGTTTTCGCCCGCCTTGTTGAAGCGCATGAAGCGCAGCTCCTTCGCATCTTTTACAAAGACCATGTTCGGAAGGTTCTCGAGGATCGTGGAAAGGAAACGGTTCACCTCGAGCACTTCGGCTTCGGCACGCTTGCGGTCGGTGATGTTGACGTTCGTGGTCAGCATCGCTTCTTTGCCGTCCATCTCGATCACTTCTGCGTAAAGGATCGTATGCACGGTGTTGCCCTGGCCGTCTTTGTGCGTGAGTTCTTCGGTGTGACGCCGGCCGGCGCTCTTGCGGATGCGCGCTTTCAATCCTTCGCGTTCTTCCGGTGTCATGATGCCGAGCTCGATCGATGTTTTGCCGATCATTTCCTCGGGGGGAAGACGAAGGTTGTTGGCCTGCGCCGTATTGATGTACATGAACCTTCCCGAGTCGAATTCCGAGATCGAAGTCGGGATGTTGCTCAGGTTGAACATGCGGAAGAAACGATCACGCGTGACTTCGAGCTCTTCGCGCGCTTTTTTATGCTCTGAAATATCGCGTGTGACTTTCGAGAAACCGGTGAGCTGTCCTTCGTCGTCATAAATGGCGGTGATGACGATGTCGGCCCAGAATTTCGTTCCGTCTTTCCGGATGCGCCAGCCTTCGGTTTCGTAAGAGCCGTTTTTCGCCGCGCGTTCCAGGTTGTTTTGCGGAACACCGGCGGCAAGATCTTCCGGTGTGTAGAATACCGAAACGTTTTTGCCGACGATCTCTTCCGCTTTATATCCTTTGATCAGTTCCGCGCCTTTGTTCCAGCCGAGAATTTTGCCCGCAGGATCGATCATGAAAATGGCGTACACTTTTACGTCGTCCACCAGCCGCTCGATCTGCAGCTCGCTTGCCTTCAGCTCTTTTTCCGTGTTGAGCTGTTTCCGGAAAAGCGTTTCGACCGCGGCGACCTGCGTTTGCGTCTGCAATTCGTCCAGCTCGTCGAGAATGGCAATGGACTGCGTGACATCCTGCGTGAAAACCGGCAGGAATTTTCGCAGCATTTTCCGCTGCAGCGCAAAGATGAGCACGAGGTCTTTGGGCGTAATGACCATTCCTTCCGGCGCATTATCGAGATGCCCTTCTTCCCAGCGGCGGATGGAAGCCATCTGCGTCTCGATATACGTCCCGTTGATCAGCGAATCCGTAAAGCCGATCAGCGATTGGCGCGTCTGTGCGAGCAGGGCTTCTTCCGGCAGGTGCTCCACGAATTTCATAATGGGAAGATCCAGGGCCCGGGCCATGCGTAGATTTTCCTGCGCTACTTCATCCAGATGCCGATCCTTCAGAAAAGAGAGGTAGGTCGCCAGCAGCTTCATAAGCGATCAGTGAGGGGTTTAAAGAAAATGCGTAAACAAGGTAAGGTGTATATGCAAAATATGAAATTCTCCGCCGTCGGTGTTTTTCTTTCGATTTTCGGTCGCTTCCCGGCGATCCCTTGTCGTATTTCGCGGGTAACCCGGAAACCAGCCGCGTGCGGAAGCAGTTCCCGGCGACGTATCTTTGCGCCATGCTGGATAATAAATCGAAAACAGATATTTCCTCGCTGGGCGAATTCGGACTGATCCGTCACCTCACCCAGGATATTGAATTGAAAAATCCTTCGTCGCTGAAAGGTGCGGGCGATGACGCTGCGGTGATCGATGCGGGCGAAGGAATGGTGAAGCTGGTTTCCACCGACATGCTGGTGGAAGGCATCCATTTCGACCTTTCGTATGCGCCGCTGAAACATCTCGGCTACAAATGCGCGACGGTCAATTTTTCCGACATCTGCGCGATGAATGCGATGCCGAAGCAGCTGCTGGTTTCGATCGCGCTGTCGAGCCGCTTTCCGCTCGATGCCGTGGAAGAATTGTATGCCGGCCTGCTGCTCGCCTGCGAACGCTACGGCGTGGACCTCGTCGGCGGTGACACGACCGCATCGCGTTCCGGGCTGATCGTTTCCTGCACCGTGATCGGTGAAGCGAAGAAAGAAAAGGTGGCCTACCGCAACGGCGCCAAAGAGAAAAATCTCCTGTGCGTAAGCGGCGATCTCGGCGGTGCGTATGCCGGGCTGCTCATGCTCGAGCGCGAAAAAGCGGTGTTCCAGTCGAACCCGAACATCCAGCCCGATCTCGAAGGCAACGATTACATCCTCGAGCGGCAGCTGAAGCCCGAAGCGCGCGTCGATATCGTCAAGGCGCTCGAAGACCTCGGCATCCAGCCCACGTCGATGATCGATATTTCCGATGGCCTCGCTTCCGAACTGCTTCACCTCTGCACGCAATCCGGCGTCGGCGCGCAATTGTTCGAAGAAAAAATTCCGCTCGATCCGCTGACGTATTCCCGTGCGCGCGAGTTCAACCTCGATCCTACCGTTTGCGCGCTCAGCGGCGGCGAAGACTACGAGCTGCTTTTCACGATCGACATCAACGATTACGAAAAAGTGAAGAACAATCCCGACATCACCGTCATCGGCCACATCACGGCGGAAGGAACAGGCGTGAACATGATCTCGAAATCGGGAACGGTTCACCCGGTCACCGCGCAGGGATGGGACGCGCTGTTGAAAAGGAGTTAGGAGTTTGGAGTTAGGAGTCTGGAGTTTGTAGTAGGAATTGCTCCGAACTCTCAACTCCAAACTCCGAACTTTTTAAGCGGTCATCATGATCAGCGTAACCAGGAAGCCCAGCATAAATCCGCCGAGTACTTGCCCGGGCGAATGCGCGTCGAGATAAAGCCGCGCAGTGCCGAGCGTGCCGGCGCAGAGAAAGCTGGCCGCGATGATCCACGCATCGATATGTTCACTGGCTAAGGCGAGTGCGATAATGCCGCCGCACCAGCCGCCAATGCCGATCATGTGCAGGCTGATCTTCGTGCGGAGATTCACGCCGAGACCGAGGATCATGGAAGCCGTCGCGCCGAGGATCATCAGCTGGATGAACACGGGAACGCCGCGGCGGTTGAAGAGGTTGAAGCAGATGAAATAGATGATTGCCGAAAGCAGCAGCGGCCAGTTGCGTTCCTGCTGCTGATCCATTTTCAGGCTCGAGATTTTTCCCAGGCGCGCGAGCAGGAGCGTCGTGGTGGCCGGGAGCAGTGCGGTGCCGATCACCGTCATCGCAAAAATGATCAGCGACTGCTGCAGCTCGGGGCGCTCGAAATACGAAGGAAGCGCAAAAAGATAAAATGCGGCGCCGTACGATGCGATGAACAGCGGGTGAAAGATCCAGGAAACGGTTTTCGAAAATGTTTTCAAGATCAGAGCTCCTTGCGCAGGCGTGCGACGGGAATATCGAGCTGCTCGCGGTATTTCGCCACGGTGCGTCGCGCGATGTTGTAGCCTTTATCCTTGAGAATTTTCGCGAGACGATCGTCGGTCAGCGGCTTGCGTTTGTCTTCCGCACCGATGCAGTCCGAAAGAATCTTTTTCACTTCGCGCGTGGAAACTTCTTCGCCGCTGTCGGTGGAAAGCGATTCGGAGAAGAACGTTTTCAGCAGGAACGTTCCGAATTGCGTCTGCACGTATTTGCTGTTGGCTACGCGGGAAACCGTCGAGATGTCGAGGCCCACGCGGTCGGCGATGTCTTTCAGGATCATCGGGCGCAGCTTCGTTTCATCGCCTTCGAGGAAATACTCGTACTGGTATTCCATGATCGTCTGCATCGTGAGCAGCAGCGTTTGCTGGCGCTGGCGCAATGCATCCATGAACCATTTGGCGGAATCGATCTTCTGCTTGATGAACGTCACGGCTTCCTTGCTGCTCTTGTCTTTGCTGCGCGCGTATTCCGACAGCATCTGTCCGTACATGCCGCTCACCCGCAACTCCGGCATGTTGCGATCGTTCAGCGTGAGCTCGAGCTTGCCGTCGTTGTTCGAAATGATAAAATCAGGAACAACATCCTGCGTGCCGCGCGAAGAATCATCACTCGCGTTGCCCGGCTTCGGGTTGAGGTTGGTGATCTCGCGGATGACGCGCTTGAGCGATTCGTCTTCGATGGCGAGACGGCGTGCGATCTTGTCGTAATGTTTCTTGGAGAATTCCTCCATGTGCTCCTGCACCACGCGCATGGCGAGCACCACTTCGGCGGTCTTCGGCGATTTGCGTTGCAGCTGGAGCAGCAGGCATTCCTGCAGGTCGCGCGCGCCCACACCGGCCGGATCAAACGACTGGATCACTTCGAGCAGCTCCTGCAGTTCCTGCTCCGTGGTGGAAATGTTCAGCGAGAAAGCGATGTCGTCCACAATGGAGCCGAGGTCGCGGCGGAGGTAGCCGTCTTCATCGATGTTGCCGATGAGGTACGATCCCACCTGGTAGTGATGATCGTCGAGCGGCTGCAGGCCGAGCTGGGTGAGCAGCTGGTCGTGGAAGCCGGGGCCCTGCGAGAGCGGCATTTCGCGGCGCTCGTCGTCCGGGCTGGAATTGTTGACGCGCTCGCGGTACGAATAACCTTCATCCTCGTCCATGTAATCGTCGAGCGCGAAGTCGTCGTCTTTATCCTTGGTGGTTTCTTTTTCTTTTTCCTCGTCACCGTCGGCGCTGTCTTCAAAGAGGCCTTCATCATCCTCTTCGTCTTTGCGTTCTTCTTCTTCGGTTTCGGGACCTTCTTCCAGCGCAGGATTCGTTTCAAGCTCTTCCTTGATGCGTTGTTCCAATGCCACCGTCGGCAACTGGAGCAGCTTCATGAGCTGGATCTGTTGCGGGGAGAGCTTCTGGAGAAGCTTTTGGTGCAGCGATTGTTTCAGCATAAGCGATTATTCACCCCCAAATTACGGGGAAAATTTTAAAACCGGAATGATTTTTGCAGTAGGTACCATAAGCGCCGCCTGATTAGGGGGCGTATTTTTTTACCGGTCCCGTGAAGATTTCTTTCCACGTGAACGATGCTGCAAAAGAACTGAATTTTACCGGCCGGTATCGATTACTCGATCGTTGGTAGAAATCCGGCGACGGTTATTTCTTTTTCCGCGCCTTGTAGCGTGCGTTCAGGTCGCGCACCACTTCATTCGTGACGTCCAGCTTGTCGTTGGCATAAAGAACGTTGGAGGAGCCTCCGTAACCGAGCACGTAATCCGCGTGATGTTTCGCTGAATATTCTTTGAGGTAATCCTGTATATCTGCGGTGATCTCCGCATTCACCTTCAGCGCTTCTTCCTGCATCGCGGCGATATCCGTTTCCGCTTTTTTCAGACGCTCCATTCCGTTATTGATGGAAATTTCTTCGCTTGCGGCTTCATCGGCGGAGATTGTTCCCATTTGCACTCGTTGTTGCAGGAAATCGTAGCGTTGCTGCAAAGCCACTGCTGAATCCTTGTAATTCTGCAGGCGCACTTTGTATTTCGTGTTCGCATCTTCCGACAAGTCGGTAAACGCTTTGTAATGCGCGTCAACAGAATCGATGTTGACCCAGAGAATTTTGCCGGGCTGCTGCTCCGCTTCGGGCCGTTCTGCAAATGCCGAAGGAACGGAGCGAAGAAAGAAACCGGCGGCGAACAACAGCACGGCGAGCGCGATGCAAATGCGGAAGAAGATTTTCATGTCAGTTGCAGATTAGAAATCTGAAAATAGAAAATCTTCGGAAGGCAATGACGGTTTTTCTTCGCGACAATGTTGGCTGCGAATGCAATTACAAACGAAGCTCAATGATCGTAGCTGACCACACGCGTTACCTGCCATTGTTCTCCCGTCTTTTTCCAGATCATGAGATTCTTCATCGTACCGCTGATCTCCTTTCCGTTTTCTTTATGCGTAAACCGATGCAGGCAGGTCTCGATGGCGCCGAAGCCGGGCACCGGGTACACTTCCATGCTGCCGGGAACAAGATCACGCCGCATGCCGCTTTCGCTGTTGGCGTCGAAAAGCCGGTGAAAGCCATGCGCCGTTCCTTCGTAATCCGCCAGCCCGCCTTTGTCATGATAAAATTCAAGATCGCCGGAGAAAAACCGCATGAGCCCAACGCTGTCGTGCGCGTTGAACCTGGCAAACATTAAACTGTCCTGCCGGAAGATCTCGTTAAACAATTCCTGCGACACCGGCGTGTAGGAAGGCTGGTCGGAAGACAACGGTGCAGGCGGGAGTTGTTTCTTTTCTTCCGGAGAGCAGGAGAAGAACAGCAGAAGTGAGCAGGAAAAGAAAAGGGTTCTCATCGGAGAGCGTTTTATCCGGCCGGAAGTAAATAAAAAAATCCCGGAGCAATCACCCCGGGATTTTAAGTAACGCATAAAGCGTAATTACTTCTTCATGTTCGCCATGAGATATTCGCGGTTCAGTCGCGCGATGTTTGCTACCGAAATTTCTTTCGGGCATTCCACTTCGCAGCTGCCGGTGTTGGAGCAGTTGCCGAAGCCGAGCGCGTCCATCTCTTTCACCATGTTGAGTGCGCGGTCCACACGCTCTACCTGTCCCTGAGGGAGGAGCGCCATCTGCGACACTTTCGCCGAGACGAACAGCATCGCCGAAGAGTTTTTGCAGGCCGCTACGCAAGCGCCGCAACCGATGCAGGCTGCTGCAGCGAAAGCCGCGTCCGCATCGTCTTTCGGGATCGGAAGGTTGTTCGCATCCTGCGCGTTGCCGGTGTTGACGGAAACGAATCCGCCCGCCGCCTGGATCTTGTCGAATGCGCTGCGGTCGACGACGAGGTCTTTGATGACCGGGAATGCGCTCGCACGCCAGGGCTCAACGGTGATCGTGTCGCCGTCTTTGAAGGCGCGCATGTGCAGCTGGCAGGTCGTGGTGCCGTGCCAGGGGCCGTGCGCGCGGCCGTTGATGTACATGCTGCACATCCCGCAGATGCCTTCGCGGCAGTCGTGGTCGAACGCCACCGGGTCCTGACCTTCATTGATCAGGCGCTCGTTGAGCACGTCGAACATTTCGAGGAATGACATATCGGTGGAAATGTCGGTGACTTTGTAAGTCGCGAATCCGCCTTTGTCGTTCGTGTTTTTCTGTCTCCAGACTTTGAGCGTTAAGTTCATAGCTCGTATTTATTTTCTCCGTGTCTCTGTGTCTCCGTGGTGTTTGCCGCAGAGGCGCAGAGGCCGCAGAGGTTGTTTATTTCAGTTTTGCGAAACGCAGCGGCGGTTTTATTTTCTGCCGTATTCCCCAATAGTAATAAGCGCCCATTGCGGGAAACGGCAGCAGCAAAACCAATGTGAACCACATTTTGCCGCGATCGTTCCGGTATTCGTTTTTCCGGATGTCGCTCATCGTCCAAAGCCACGCGGTGATATTCAACGCCCAGCAGATGTACGATAAGCTCTCCTCCATTATTTATAAGAACGTTGTGATACTTTGATCTTCTCGTATTTGAGATCTTCTTTGTGCAGCGTGTATTCGCCGTTGCCTTTGTATTCCCAGGCGGCAACATACATGAAGTTCTCGTCGTCGCGTTTGGCTTCGCCTTCTTCCGTCTGGTATTCTTCGCGGAAGTGGCCGCCGCAGGATTCGTTGCGGTGCAGCGCGTCTTTGCACATGAGCTCACCCAGCTCGAGGAAGTCGGCTACGCGGCCTGCTTTTTCCAGCTCGGGATTGAACTCGTTCTGGGCGCCGGGAATGCGAACGTCTTTCCAGAATTCTTCGCGCAGCGTACGGATCTCGGTGATGGCTTCCTGCAGGCCTTTCGCGTTGCGCGCCATGCCGCATTTGTCCCACATGATCTTGCCGAGCTTCTTGTGGAAATGGTCCACCGACTTCGTGCCTTTGATGCCCATGAGGCGATCGAGGCTGTCCTGCACGTTCTTCTCCGATTCTGCGAATGCTGCATGGTCGGTCGGAATGGCTTTGTCGCGGATCATCGCGTTGAGGTAAGAGCCAATGGTGTACGGAATCACGAAGTAACCGTCGGCGAGGCCCTGCATGAGCGCAGAAGCACCGAGGCGGTTGGCGCCGTGATCCGAGAAGTTCGCTTCGCCGAGCGCGTACATGCCGGGAACGGTGGTCATCAGCTCGTAGTCGACCCACAGGCCGCCCATCGTATAGTGAACCGCCGGGTAAATGCGCATCGGCACTTCGTACGGGTTCTCGTCGGTGATCTTCTGGTACATCTCGAAGAGGTTGCCGTATTTTTCTTTTACGACTTCCTTGCCGAGCTCCGTGATGCGCGCGGGCGATGCATTCTCTTCGCCGATCTTGTTCGCCTGCTGCTTGCCGTAACGCTGGATCGCCGAAGCGTAATCGAGGTACACGGCCATTTTCGAAGCGCCGACGCCGAAGCCGGCATCACAACGCTCTTTCGCAGCGCGGGAAGCCACGTCGCGGGGAACGAGGTTACCGAACGCCGGGTAACGACGCTCGAGGTAATAGTCGCGTTCCTCTTCGGGAATTTCATTCGGTTTGCGCGTGTCGCCGGCTTTTTTCGGGACCCAGATGCGGCCGTCGTTACGCAGCGATTCCGACATGAGCGTCAGTTTCGACTGGTGATCGCCGGTAACCGGGATGCAGGTCGGGTGAATTTGCGTGAAGCAGGGATTGCCGAAGTAGGCGCCTTTCTTGTGCGCTTTCCATGCTGCCGTGACATTCGAGCCCATTGCGTTCGTCGAGAGGAAGAACACGTTGCCGTAACCGCCCGAAGCGAGCAGCACGGCATGGCCGGAATGACGTTCGAGCTTGCCGGTAACGAGGTCACGCGCGATGATGCCGCGGGCTTTGCCGTCAACGATCACCACGTCGAGCATTTCGTGGCGCGAATACATTTTCACCGTACTGAGGCCGACCTGGCGCTGCAATGCGGAGTAAGCGCCGAGCAGCAGCTGCTGGCCCGTCTGGCCTGCTGCGTAGAACGTACGCTGCACCTGCGTGCCGCCGAAAGAACGGTTGCTCAGCAGGCCGCCGTACTCCCGCGCGAACGGAACGCCCTGCGCGACGCACTGGTCGATGATGTTGGCGCTGACTTCTGCGAGGCGGTGAACGTTGCCTTCACGTGAGCGGTAGTCGCCGCCTTTGATGGTGTCGTAGAAAAGACGGTAAACGCTGTCGCCGTCGTTCTGGTAGTTCTTCGCGGCGTTGATGCCACCCTGTGCAGCGATGGAGTGCGCGCGGCGGGGGCTGTCCTGGAAGCAGAACACTTTCACTTTATACCCGAGCTCGGCAAGGCTGGCAGCAGCGGAGGCGCCGGCAAGACCGGAACCTACGATGATGATCTCGAGGCTGCGTTTGTTGGCCGGGTTGACCAGCGGAACCGTTGAGCGGTAGGTCGTCCATTTCTGGTCGAGAGTTCCGTCGGGGATTTTGGCGTTGAGTGTGCTCATAATATGTTGTAGTGCGGATGTTCGTGATCAGAAAATTAGTGCGCCCAGTGCAGCAGGTCTTTGCCCATCAGGGAAGCGCCGTAGAAAAGGATCGGGAAAGCTGCGAAGCCGACGCCGAAAACGAAAGCGAGCCCTTTCGCCGCCCAGTCCCAGGCCATCGCGTATTTCTTGTTGTTCAGGCCGAGCGTATGGAACGCCGAGCGGAAACCGTGGCTGAGGTGGAACGCGAGAATGATGACGGCAACGAGGTAGATGCCGGAATAGACCGGGCTCTTGAACGCTTCCGCTACCGATTCCGCGAGGTTCAGCTGGCCTTCGTGACCAACGGTGCCCGTGACGCGGTACGGAACGAAGAAGTTGTACAGGTGGACAACGATGAAGAAGAAGATAACGCTGCCGGTGAGCCCCATGTTGCGGGAGATCCACGGGCTGGTTTTGCCGACGCCGCTCACCGCGTATTTCACCGGGCGGGCTTTGCTGTTGTCCTTCGTGAGGATGATGGCCTGCGCTACGTGCACGAAGATGGCCAGGAACAGCACGACTTCCACGATGCGGATGAGGATGCTGTGCACCATGCTGTGCGAGGCTTCGTTAAATGCTTCACCGCCGTCGCCAAAGAAAATGTGGACGTTGGTGTACAGGTGCTCCAGCAGGAAAATGACCAGGAACAGGCCGGAAAGGGCCATCACCGTTTTTTTGCCAATGGAGGAGGTGAGGAACTTGTTCATATAGCGGATAAGATGGTTCTGTTGGCTCCGGCTGAAAGGTGGTGAACGCAGAGCGGGACAAATGTAGGTACCGGGTGGAATTGTATCAAGTTTATTTCCCGGGAAAAATTTGCGGAAAACTGACCAAAGGACTTGAATAAGAGAGGAGTAAGCCTTATTCAGAGAGTTTCTAAATTGAGGAAGGTGAACCCTGCCAGCCAGAACGGAACGGGCATGGAGACACGGGATACGGAGAAAAGGTTTTGAGAAAAAGTGAGAGAAGTTCTCTGCCCGCAGCACCATCGCAAAACATGTCGCGGAGCATTTTGATGCGAGGCGGGTCGGTGTTAACACCCGACCTTTCGTCATTACATTCCTCAAGGTGATAAAAGCGAATAAAGTCAAAGATGCATCCAGAAGAGATGCTCGCTTTTGCAAAACGCTTACTGCTGCGGATAATTCGGATAGCCCGGAGGATAGTTCGGGTTGTACGCGTTGGGTTGCGGCGGAGTCGGCGGCAGCGTGGGATCAAACAAACGGTTGATGCGCGGCTGGATGAACCAGATGCCGATGAACAAAAACCAGATCAGGAAAAAATCGCCGATGTAGTCGCCGAGCTCCACGCGGTTCCAGCGCTCCACCATTTTCAGCGATTTGGCAATAAACCAGATCGAATAGAAAATGCAGAAGATGGAGAAGAAATGCAGCGGAATGATAATCACCAGCAAGGCCGCTAATGCAGGGGACGGCGGTTCGTGCGTCTCGAAAACGTACCACCCGAAAATGATCATGCCGAGCATCAATGCCCCGAGGTAAAAAGCAGGAACCAACGCGAACGAACGGAAGCGGCGCAGGTTCATGCCGGCATTTTCAGGAAGCTTTTTTCCCAGCGCAACGCCCACATTATAGAACCAGCCGAATTGCACCGTCACCACCACCGCCATCATCAGGGCAAAAACGATAAAAACCGGTGCAGGGTCCCTCATCGCGAAAACGAGCGCCATGCCGATTATTTCCAGCACAACCGGAACTGCAAAAATCAGGAGGAAGATCTGCCAGTGTTTGGCGCGGAGAAACCAGCTCATAGTGGAAGGTGGATTAATTGTCGTTTACTGAATGACAGTCAAATGTAATAAACCTGCAACAGCAGAACTGGTGTTATTGCAGGTTTTGTTCTCTCTCAAAATGGTTTTCGCTCTTTCGATTCGTGAGGCGCAGAGTGAGATTTTTTCTCCGTGTCCCCGTGTCTCCGTGGTTTTAATCCACTACATCTTCTCCACCGGCAGCACCACCGTAAACGTCGTTCCGCGGTTCGGCCGGCTATCTACCGTGATCGTTCCGCCCAAACCTTCCACCTGCGTTTTCACCATGTACAATCCCATGCCTTTTCCTTCCGTATGTCCGTGGAAACGTTTGTAAAGGCCGAAGATATTTTCACCGTTCGTTTTCAGATCGATGCCGATGCCGTTGTCGCTGAACGTAAAGAATACCTGCTGCTGCTCTTCTTTACCGGAAATCGTGATCACCGGGCGCAGCTCATTCTGGCGGTACTTCAGGCTATTGGTGATGAGGTTGTAGAAAATGCTGTGCAGGTAGCTCTTGATCGTGTACACTTTCCGCAGCTGCGAAAAATCGGTGTTGATGACGGCGCGCTCGTTGTTGAGCTGCTCGCTGATCGTATGCGTGATGAGCTCCACCAGCTCGTCCGGATCGACGTGCTCTTTGCTTTCGGTGAGCGCGCGTTTGACGAGCAGGATCTGGTTGAGGTCGCGGATGATCTCTTCGAGATTGGCCGTTGCGGTGAGCAGCATGCCGGAAGCGCGTTCGTAGTTCGGATCGTCGGGCGGCGTTTTTTGCAGCAGGCGCGTGAGGCCGGTGATGTTGGCGATCGGGCCGCGCAGGTTGTGCGAGACGATGTAGCCGAACTGCTCCAGCTCCCGGTTGCGGAACAACAGCTCGCTCGTCATCTTGTTGCGCTCCGCTTCCTCCAGCTTGCTTTGAGTGATGTCGTTAATGGAGATCAGCACGCCGAATACTTCTTCGCCCTGGTGATGGATCGGGTACATGCGGACAAGGAACCAATCGAGTGTTCCATCGGGCTGCGGATAACTGATCTCATAGCTGATGTGGGTATGCATGTGCAGCACTTCCATCAGCGACTGATTGATGCGTGAGCGCGCCGGTTCTTCGAAAAGATCGTGGATGTTCCGGTTGAGCGCGTTGTCGACGCCGAGCTGTTTCTTCGCCCACTTGATGGCCGCATGGTTGTGCGAGAGGATCTGTCCCTGTTCGTCGAGCAGGATGTACGATGTGGCGGTCGTGTCGAATACCGTGTGCAGGTTCGCTTCCGATTTTTGCAGCGCGGTTTCGGCCAGCTTGCGGGTGGTGATGTCCTGGCGGATGCCGACGAATTGACGGATGCTGCCGTCTTCATTGAGGAAAGGCACCAGCGTCGCCGTCACCCAGAAGAACGAGCCGTCTTTCCTGCGGTTGCGCATTTCACCGCGCCAGATCTGCCCGGCGGTGATCGTTTCCCAGAGATTTTTGAAAAAGCCATCGGGATGATAACCGGATTTGAGCAGGCGATGGCTCTTGCCGATCAGCTCTTCCTTGGTGAATTGCGATGCCCGGCAGAAATTATCGTTTGCATAAGTGATGATGCCCTGCGGATCGGTGATGGAAACGATGGAAGATTCGTCGAGCGCCACTTTGTAATCGGAGAGCTCACGCAGGCTTTCCTCCAGCGCTTCTGCCGCCTGTTTGCGCTGCGAAATATCCCGTAACGTACCGATCACGGCTACATTACCGTTGAGCAGCGTCAGGCAACCGAAGATCTCGACCCAGAATACTTCGCCGTTTTTGCGAATGCCACGCACTTCGTATTTCGCCGCCTCGATTTCGCCGCGGATGCCCGCCGCCATCGTGTCTTCCACTTGCTGCCAGTCGTCGGGATGGATCGGTGTGCGCACGTGAAACGTATTGGTCATTTCCTCCGGCGTATACCCGAAGATGCGCGCGAATTCCGGGTTGACGTAAGCGAACTGTTCTTCCTGGATGATATAAACGCCATCCTGGGATTTCTCCACGAGGTTCCGGAATTTCAGCTCGGCTTCTTTCAATTCGGTTTGCAACGTCTCCTGTTCCGTGACGTCGGCGACGATGGAAAGTCCCGCTTCCATTTTCCCGGAACGGTTTTTCAGCAGCGAATAATACCAGTTGCAGCTCAGCTCGCGACCGTCACGTGCGCGCACCCGCATCGCAACCGGTTTGCCGTTATCGTCATTGAAAAGGTTGACCGGGTGTTCTTCTCCGCCCGAGAAAAGAAACTGCCGGAGCCGCTTGCCTTTGACTTCTTCTTCTTTCCAGCCGAACATTTTTTCAGCATAAGGGCTCCAGCCGGAAATGCGCAGGTCTTCATCTTCTTCGATCACCGCCAACGGAGCTTTGTGAAGCAGGTTGTTGATCCGCTCATAGGCGAGATGAAGCTTTTCTTCCGTTTCTTTTTTATCGTTCTGCAGCTGGACGGAAACGATGATCCCCGCAATCCCGCCCGAACTTTTTTGCCACGGGCGAACATCCCATTTCACCCACAGCAACGTGCCGTCTTTGCGGATGAAATAATCGTTGTCGTTGGATTCGATCGCGCCCTGCAGACAGCGACGGTGTACGTTTCGCAGGCGCTCTTCCATTCCCGGGAAGATTTCATAATGATTGCGACCGATCAACGATTCTTCGTCCAGCTGAAAATCATCCAGCCATCGCCGGTTGTGCATGACGTAACGCATTTCCGTATCGAACATCGCTACCGCAGCGGGTGTGTGCTCGATAAAAAGGCGAAGCAATTCCTGCTGTTCCTGCAAGGCGTCGCTCGTCTGCTGGATCGTGGTGCGGTCCTCGAGCGCAATGCAAACGCCGATCACTTTTCCATCCGGGCCGGTGATCGGGTTTTCACGCAGGCGCACGACGTACTGTATGCCGTTGTATGCCGCAATCCGCAGCTCGTGGTTCTGCGCGATTCCTTTCAGCGCCTGCTCCATCATTTGCTGCGCAGGCCCTTGGCGGTATTCAGGCAGTTTGTGCACAAACGCTACATCTATTTCAAGTCGCTGACCGGTATATTCTGAAAAAATCTGCTCTGCTTTAGAATTGAACAGCTGAACGATGCCCGATGCATTCACCAGGACGAAACCGGTGGATGTATTTTCAAACACCGCGCGCAGGTCGGATTCCGATTTCTGCAGCAGCATCTCATTTTCCTTGCGGTAATTAATGTCGAGAGCCTGCACAAGAATATATTCCGGCCGGTCCTCTTCCCCGCGGACGACGGAAGTGTGCACGGAAAACCAGCGCCATTCACCGGACGACCGGTAACGGCGCTCGCGGGCATATCCATCCGCTTCGCCGTTCATCATCCGTTCCCATTGTGCGATTTCTTCTGCGAGCTCTTCAGGATGTGCGAGCGATTCCGATTCGGCACGAAGTAAATCTTCTTCGGTACGATTCAACAGCCGGCACAATTCCGGGTTGACGCGCAGCAGTTTTCCTTCCGGGGAAACGATCGCCATGCCGAGCGCGGAAGAATTGAAAATGGCATCGAAAGAAAAATTCACGGCAGAAACGGATTTAGCCGATGAGAGCCGGCCACGATCATCACTGCTCGTCGCCGTCTGGGCAACAGGTTTTCGGATACTCGTCATCAATTGGGGTTGAGCGATTTGAATGTAAACTTATTCCGGCCTTTTCGGGCTTATTATGACGCCGGTCAGTTAAAGATTTAATCTTCGTTAGAATCCGTTAAGATGTACCGTATAAGAATGAAAAACCGGCGATAACCGGAAGGAAAGCAGCACTCGGTTTTTGCGCGGAGTTTTGCCCGGAGCATTTACCGCTCATCACTGCCGGTTACGCTCCGCAGAAAATCCCGCTATCTTTAACTCCTCCAATCCAACTCTTATGCGCTACGCACCGATTCCCAACACGCTCTTCATCGAGAACCGCAAACGTTTTGCCGCGAAGATGAAGCCGAAGTCCATCGCTGTTTTCAACGCCAACGATATCCAGCCGACCAACGCCGACGGTACGATGAAGTTCCGCCAGAACAACGACCTGTTCTACCTCAGCGGCGTCGACCAGGAAGAAACGGTGCTGATCCTCTTCCCGGATTCCCCGGACCCGGATCACCGCGAAGTTTTATTCGTGCGCGAAACGAACGAGCACATTGCCGTATGGGAAGGCGCCAAGCTGACGAAGCCGCAGGCCACCGAAGTGTCCGGCATTAAAAAAGTATACTGGTCGCACCAGTTCCACCAGGTGTTGTTCGGCCTGATCGTCGAAGCGGAAAACGTTTACGTGAATACGAACGAGCACGTGCGCGCCGTCGTCGAAGTGGAAACGCGTGATGCGCGCTTCATCGAATGGTGCAAAAAAACGTATCCCGCGCACACGTACCTCCGTTCCGCGCCGATCCTGCACGAGCTGCGCGCGATCAAATCGAAGATCGAGATCGAGCTGATGCAGAAAGCCTGCGATCTCACGGAGAAAGGCTTCCGCCGCCTGCTCAATTTCGTGAAGCCTGGCGTATGGGAATATGAAATTGAAGCCGAGCTCGCGCACGAATTCATCCGCGCCGGCGCAGGCTTTGCTGGTTACGAGCCGATCATCGCATCGGGCGCCAACTCCTGCGTGCTGCACTACAACATCAACGATCAGCAGTGCAACGACGGCGACGTTATCCTGCTCGATTTCGCGGCAGGCTACGCGAATTACCAGAGCGATCTCACGCGCACGATTCCCGTCAACGGCAAATTCACGAAACGCCAGAAAGCCGTGTACAACGCCGTGCTCAAAGTGATGCGCTTCGCCATGTCGCGCCTCGTCGTCGGCAACACGATCCAGGAATACCACAAGGAAGTCGGCCTCGCGATGGAAGAAGAATTGCTCAAGCTGCGCCTCATCACGAAGACCGACATCAAGAAACAGGATCCTGCGTGGCCGGCCTACAAGAAATATTTCATGCACGGCACCTCGCATTACCTCGGCCTCGACGTGCACGACGTGGGCAGCCGCTACCGCAAATTCACCGAAGGCATGGTCTTCACCTGCGAGCCCGGCATCTACATTCCCGAAGAGAAGATCGGCGTCCGCATCGAGAACGACATTCTCCTCACGAAGAAAGGCCCGGTCGACCTGATGAAAAACATCCCGATCGAAGCCGAAGAGATCGAAGCGCTGATGAAACGATAAAGCAACGAAGGAGATGCTCTAAATTAACCGCCGGGATGCCGGCGGTTTTTTTATTCCCATCTGCGAACCATACAGAGCTGCGCGCTCAAGTGTCTAAAGTGTCTAAAGTGTCTTAAGTGGTTCTTCTATTTCCCCCGCAGCCTGCGATATTCTCCCTTTACTCCGCCTCACCACCCACCACATCCTCATCCTTCCCAAGAATCGGATCAAGATTCCCCCGGTAATGCGGGCTGATCGGAATTTCAGC
>CAMLEF010000007.1 GCA_946478675.1 uncultured Flavobacteriales bacterium
TCGTTCATGAGGCGGTGCGACGTGGCGAAGGCCCAGCCGGGCAGCATCTTCGGCGCAAGGCGGCGCAGCATGAGTCGCTTGTAACGGCGGGAGAGATTTTCGCGCTCGGGAAATTTGAATGTGAGCCATGCCACGCTTCCGAAAAATCCGAGCGTCACCACGAGCATGATCACGAACGGCCAGGCTTTGTCGCTGTATTTTTCGATCTCGATCAAATAGCTCATGATCGCCATCACCACGATGAAAACAGTGGAAGACGCGATCCAAAGCAGCGGCTTGCGACGCAGGATGATGCGCTGCGTTTCGAGCTTTTTCAGGGTCTCCTGTTCTTCGGGCGAAAAGAGGGAGAAAAACGATGCCGGAGTCATGGATTTGACGTCCGCCAAGTTAGGGAAATTAATACGCCCGGTTGAAGGAAGCGTTTACAAATGGCAAACCCGGATTTAACATTTACAGTTTCCCCAACAAATCGACAAACGCTTTTCAACCGGGGTGTGGCGGAAACAGCGGTGTGTTCATGGATCAGAATTGAGCAACGGTTTTCTGCTCCGGCGAAATGAAAATATAAAATGCCGTTCCGATCACCGGGAGAAAAAGCAGCGCCAGGAACCACAGCACTTTGTTGGTATTGTTCGTGAATTCGCTGCGCATGAGATCGAACAGCGACCAGAAGAAGAGAAACGCGAACCACAACGCAACCGTAAACAGTAACGTCGCACCCATGCAAAGGAGAAGAAACAGGATGAAGGACGGCGCATGTCCGTCAGCGGATATTTTGTTTTGCTGAAGGAATCGGGCGGTAATGGCAGCCGGGGCCAGGAAGATGGCGAAGAGAATGAAAAAAGAGCGGACGGATTTTTTCAGGATGGCAGGCATCGGGTAAAGGTAGAAAAGGGACGTAACCCTTCAGGTCAGGAGTGCGTGATGATTTCCTGCGTAGTAATTTCAATAAGGTTGCCCTGCCGGATCAACTCCTGTATCCGCTCATGATGTTCTGCAAACAAATTCAGCAGTAACTGGTTTTTGATATTGCCGGTGCGAACAAGAATAAGTTTCTCCGGCTTCCGGGTTAATAAAAACGAATCGAGAAAATCACTGTCTTTTGTTACGACGATGCGATTTTGGTCAGTCGCGAATTGAATAATGGAATTGTCGGTTGAAGCGTTTTTCGCCGGGAGATCCAACGTGTGAATAGCATCGTATCCCAGCCTGCACAACAGATCGGCAAGTGATTTCGGAAGCTGCGCGTCGATCAGGAACTTCACGAGGCGATATGGTAGATGCTTTTAATGCTCGCAAGGCGGGCGGCATATTCCATGCACGCCAGAAGGTCTTCTTTTTCAAGATCGGGATAATCCGAAAGAATCTCTTCGGTCGTCATCCCTGATGCAAACAGCTCGAGCATATTCTCAACGGGATAACGCAACCCCCGGATGCACGGTTTCCCATGACAAATTTCGGGATGAATGGTGATGCGATCTAAGAGGCTCATGCATACAAAAATACCGCAAGTTGACCGACGAGTCAAGACTTTGTTATAACAGTTTCCGGTGAAAGTGATATAAAAATCAAGAGTCTCTTTGCTTCCACGGCGGCGAATAGTGTTAATATCCAGATTCGTCCGGAATCTCCGTGCCCCCGCGTCTCCGCGGTTAATTTTTTTCTTGTGATGCGATAGTATCATTTGATGCTATCAAAAATCGTAAAAACCTAATATCCAACCGCTCAGAAAACAGTGCTAAAATCAGTTAACAAATACCCCCAAATTTTCCAACCAAAAACCCACAAAAGATTTCAACATTTCTCCCTGTTTTTCAGCAGCAAACGAAGAGTATTAACAACATTTCAACATGGCCTGAATGCCCCGTCAATTCGGATAAATTTGTGTGCCTATGAATGAACAGCTTTCCATTCTCCCGCCCGCGCTCCGTGCCGGCCGCACGCTGCACCTTCCCAAGATCCTCCGGGATCGCTACGACCTGCTGGTGCCCCGGCAGGAAGACGGCCTGATCGTGCTTGCGCTCTACCAGAAAGTCCGCGCGGGCACCATCGAACGCGCCTTCCCCGAACGCATCATCGTGGAAACCATCAAGCAGGTGTACACCGAGCTCGGCATGGCTTCCGCACGCGGCGAGGAAACCCAGAAGTACGACCAGACGCTCCACCGCCTGCTCCGTCACTTCCTCGACAAAAACATCGAAGGCAAGTCGTACCAGCTCAGCTCCTACGCGGAAAATTTCTGCGACATGCTCGAGCGCGAGGTGCACACTGCCATCAATCCTTCGCAGATCCAGAAAACCTTCAACGACCTCGTGCTGCTGCTCGGCATCAAGCTCGAGACGCTCGAAGATTTCCGCCACTGGTACCACACGCAGTTCTTCAAGCACAAGAGCGACATCGGCTCACAGCTGCGTTCGCTCCAGGCGCAGATCGAAGACACGATCGACCAGCTGAACGAGCTGGTGAAGAACGAGCAGGACAACTTCCGCGAAATGCTCATCGGCTGCGAAGCGCTGCTCGACCGCATCAAGGAACAGGCCGACAAGCTTTCGTCTGCGTTTTCCTCGAAAGACGACATCAAGCAGCTGCTCGACGATGCGACGCTCGGTGAAGAATTCGAATTCCGCGAGATGAAGCGCGAGGTGCGCACGTACTTCAAAGACATCGAGCACCGCCTCATCAACGTCTCGCACACGATCGACCGCATCAAGCCGAAGATCAACAAGCTTTACAACGATTTCGAGAAGCGCGACTTCGACCGTAAGATCGAAACGTTCCTGCTGTACATGCTGAAAAATTCCACCAGCAAGTTCGGCCGCGCGAAAAAGCTCGTCGGTCGTACGGTGCATGACGTGCAGGTGTTCCTCCCGAAAAACATCCGCGAGAAAGAATTCTTCAGCGACCGCACGCGCATCACCGACATCGAATACATGCAGCTGCTCGAACCGCCGCCGATCACCGTGCAGAACCTCGACTGGGATGCGGAAGACCTCGCGCGCCAGGCCGAGCTGCGCCGCCGTTTCATCGAACGGGAACAGCGCATCGAGCAATGGTTCAACGCCATCTCGGAAGACGTCGAGAAGAAGAAGAAAGTCAACTTCGGCGAGTACTACTACAAGATCCTGCATAAGGACAACGACTACGAAGAAGCCATCAAGGAAGCGACCCTGGTGCTCAAAGAATTTACCAAGAAGGAAGGATACGAAGTCACCGTTAGCGAAGAGTTCGTCCTCGATCCTAAACAACCCAACATCGGAATATGGAAGATGCAAATCAAAAAAAGTACGGTTTCCTAGAATCGGACGAAGCCAACAACCTGTTCGCTGATCTCGACTTTTCGCTCAAAGCGGGACAGCACGTGCAGAATTATCCGCACCAGGTGGAGCTCTTCAACTTCATCGAGAAGTACGAAGACGAGCTTCGCCTGTACTACCGGAACCTCTTCAAGGTGAATCTCGCTTCGAAGGGAACCGACTACAACCGCTACTTCTATCTCGAGATGGACGAAGAAAGCCGCGGTATCGTGAAGTCGCGCGCGAAAAAACTCTCGCCGGAATACACGCTGCTCGGCATCCTGCTGCTGAAGATCCACCGCATCGACAAGTACTTCATCAACGATATCTACATTCCTGACCTCATCCAGCTCATCAAGAGCAACGACGAGTACAAGAATTACATCTACAACCTCTTCGCCAAACGCCGCGAGAAGGAAGCGACCGATATCGACGAAGCAACGATCGACGAATGGGTGCGTAACGCCCTCATGCAGTTCGAGCGCCTCGGCTGGATCCACTTCGATCCGCGCAACAAAGATCTTTTCGAGATCATGCCGTCGATCGATCGCCTGTTCACGATGTACTCCTACGAGATCCACAACATCGATCGCCTCATCGACGAAACGAACACGATCGAAGAAAAAACCGGCGGATTGTACCCGGTTGAAGAAGGAAACGATAACGAGTAAAAAAACTGGTCATTCGGTCATTCGGTCATTCGGGGTTTCCCGGGAGCCGAATGACCGAATGACCGAATGAACCAATATCATGAAACAATACCCGCGCATTTTTTCGCTGTCGACGGTAGGCGTGATCTACCACAACAACTGCGACTACCTGATGCACCCGCTGCGTACGGACTTCACCGGCGGTTCCGGTTCCGGTAAATCGGTCATCGCCGACTTGCTCCAGCTGATCTTTGTAGCGAAGAAAGAATTCTGGGAATCCGGCACGGACGTCATGACGACGGAAAAACGTACCGTGGAAGGTATCGTCCTCAAGCAGGGCGGCGAGCAGGGCAACTTCGGCTATGCGTTCGCGAACATCGAGATCGACAAAGGAAAATTCATCGTCGTTGGTACGCACGTGCAGACAAACGCGCGCTCGATCTACCCGTTCATCATCCAGAAAGGTTTTGACTTCAGCCCGGATGTCGAGATGAACCTGCAGCCGATGGATCATTTCCTGCTGTACCGCGATTTCCTGCCGGGCAACCAGATTCTCCCGATCGACAAGCTGAAAGATCATTTCGAAAAACGCGGACTCAGCCTGCGCCACTTCAACCAGCGCACCGCGGAATTCCACCGCACGCTCTACAACAACCAGATCCTCTCGACGGATTTCAGCACCGACGAACGCAAGCTGAAAACCTTCGCGCAGATCCTGCAATCGTTTGCCCGCGGTAAAGGCATCGGCGCGAAATCGGAAGACCTCAAGAACTTCCTCTTCGCGAACGACGACGACCAGAACAAGGAATACGAAAAGCGCAAGAAGGAGATCGAAGAAGCGCACGAAGAATACAAACGCCGCGCACGCGTTTACGAAACCGTGAAGCTGAAGAAGGACCGCCTGCTTTCGTTGCTCGAAGACAAGAAAAAACGCGACTCCGCTTCCCATCGCGCATTGCTGCTCGAAACCGGCTGGGCCTTCCAGCAGAAAGATGTCGTAGGCCGCGATCTCATCCGCACGCAGAAAGAAACGGCTTACGTGAACCTGCAGCAGATCATGCTCGAGCAGCGTGTGAACGAGCTCAACAGCGAAGCCGTAGAACGCGAACTTGATTCGATCGTCGCAGAGCGTGAGAAGCTTTCGCAGGAGCTCGAATCCCGCAGGAAGCAGCGCGAATTCGCCGAGAAGAACCGCGCTTCTTATGAGAAAGCCTACAACATTTCCCAGTCGGAATACGATGAAGCTTCGGCGAAATGGTCGAAAGTGAAATCGGTGGAAGTATGGCTGCGCGCTTACAAAACGATCGAGAACGTACGCGAGCAGTTCATGCGCCAGGATAAAGTGGTGCGCGACCGCCAGAAGCTCGAGGAATTCGAGAGCTTCCTTTCGGAGCGCCGCATGTACGCCGAGTTTGCTCAATCGACCTGGGCGCAGGATTACCGCCTTGCACAAGCGGAATACGACGGCCTCATGGACCAGCTCGACACCGAGATCCATCGCCTCGAGCAAGTGCTGCCGCTCTTCGACAGCGACAACAAAGACTCCGTCATCCAGTGGGCGATCCGCAATGCGGGCAAGCTGACGAAAGAAGAGGAGTCGATCCTCATGCATTTCAAAGCGCTCAGCACGAAGAAGCCCACGGAGAAATCCGAAGGCGTGCGCTTCATCCCCGATCCGGAAAGCATATACAAATCCGTCAAGCCGGTTGATAAAGACGCGAACGGTTTCTGGGTCGACCTCGGTGGCGTGATGGAATACGTTCCGCTCGTACAGAAGCAGCTCTTCAACAATCCGAAAACGATCGAGCAGGAGCTGAAAAAATACGGCGACACGATCGGCAAGGAGCTCGAGAAGCTGACCACGGAACGCGACCAGCACCGCGGCATGCGCGAGCAACTCGTGGAATTCGGTTTCAACCAGCAGGTCGCCGAGATCTGGCTGCGCCGCGACGAGCTGACGAAGTTCGTTCCGGACGATACGATGCTCATGTCGAAAGAAGAATTCGAGATGACCGTCGACCTCTTCACGAACCCGAAGAACAACCTGCGCCTGCAATACGAAGAAGCAAAGAAGAACTGGGAAGACGCACTGCAGAAGCTGCGTGAAGCCGACGACATCATCACGAATTCACAAGGCAGTCTCGCCGCCATCGAAGCACAGATCCGCCAGCTGGAGCTCACGCAGCTTCCGGACAAAGAGCGCGAACTGAAAAACTTCAAGCAGGAACGCAAAGCGCTGCAGGAACGTTTCAGCGATTGGGAGAAAGACGTGCTTACCTATCTCAAAGCTTCCGAAGGCGAGCAGAGCCAGGTGAAAGTGAACCAGGAGATTCGCGCGATCGAGAAGGAGCACGGCTCGAGCACGAAGATGCTGTACAATGCGTTCTCGCAGCGCCTGCAGGAAATTTCCCGCAAGCAGGGATCGCTCGAGCAGCGCCTCATCGGGCTGATGGAGCAGATGCCGAACCTCGACAGCCGCTTCAACGATGCGCACAAGCGTTACGTGGAGCAGATCGGCGAGTTCAAGCCGGAAGAGCTGACGGAGCAGGTGGAAGAATCGCAGGTGAACAAAGCGAAAGTCACCGTGATCACGACGCAGAAAGCGTTCGAATCGAACTTCGACGGCATCCTGAAAGACGAGAAATTCAACATCGACGACGAGCGCCTCAAAGGCAATCACCATTACGATTTCCAGACGCTTGCGGAAGTGATGCTGCCGAAGATCGTGCAGAACCCGAACCGTGTCGAAGAAGATCTCGCCAGCGACGTGGAAGAGCATCTCCGTTCCATCAACCAGAAGATGAACGAGATCAACGACCACAAGCTGAAGATCATCAACGGCATCTTCTCGAAGATCGAAGAAGTGTACAGCGAGTACCACGATCGTATCGACGACATGCGCGAGTTCTTCCGCCAGAATAAAATTTCCGGCGGTCACTACGTCGAGATCAACTTCGATCCGTCGAAAGCGTACCCGATCAGCTGGATCCGCAGCCTGAACAAGCAGATCGCTGCGAAAGCGCAGAACGTCGGTCTCTTCAAGATGTTCGAAGTGGAGAACGAAGGAGCCGATGCGATCATCCTGAAAGCGTTCCTCGAACACAGCGACGGCAAGAACGTGAAGCCCGACATCAAGAAGCTGACGAACCCGAAATCGTATTTCGATCTTTCCATCAGCCTCAAGACGCCGAAAGGCGAGGACGCGCCGGGATCGAACGGTCAGAACTACACGATGCTCGCGCTGCTCTGTATCGCACGTCTTTCCATCATCGACAGCGACCGCGCCAGCCGCAAAGACCGCAAGATCAAGCGTGGCGTTCGCTTCATGACGATCGACGAAGTTGCGGGCCTCGGTGAGAACTTCGACATGCTGTACGAGCTGGCGAAGAACTACGACTACCAGATCCTCACGATGACGATCGACCCGATCGGCCGCTTCGAAGAAGGCAAGCAGAACATCTATACGCTGCGCAAAAACAACAACCCGGAGTTCCACAACATCAACCCGACTCCGCTCGCGCAGTTCAGCTACGACAAGATCGTGGAGCATCTCAGCGAATACATTACATCGCTGCAGACGCAGAATTAAGTTTCATCCGACCACTTACCAATGTGCCGTCACCACCCGTGACGGCACATTTTTTTTGAACTAACTTCGCTGCGACTAAACACAAACCCATGCAACCGCTTCGTATTCTCGCCGCCCTGTTTTTTATTGCCGCCATCAGTACCGCTGCCGGCGCAATACATCTTCACGAAAGCGCGCACAACACTTATTACAGCAACGTCCAGATCTACGATCGTCCTCTGGAATCACCAACCGCTGACGCTGGCATCGTACTCGGCCTTTGCATCGTGAGCGCCGTATGCTGTCTCTGCTGCACCTGGCTCGCCGTTACGCTTTTCAAAAGCAACGAAAAATAGAATCACCGTCTTAACCCCGAACAATAACCAACCTCATGAAAAAAACAATTACGCTTCTTTCCGCCGCGCTCACTGCCGGCTGTCTTTACGCACAAACCGTCCCGAACTCCGGTTTCGAAACGTGGACGAACAACAATGAAACGATGACGACCTACTCCGTTCCGCAGGGGTGGGTAACGGGCGACATTTACTACACGGCGCTGGCTAACCTCGGCGGCGATGCGACTTACAACGTGCATTCCGTCACGCAAACCAGCAGCGCGCATGGCGGCAGCTCCGCAGTCCACATGTCGGTCGACGTTTCTTCGGCAGGCGATACCATCAGCGGCCTCGTGTATTCGGCGCCGACGCTCGCCAACCTTTCGAACGTGCTTACGCAGACCGGCATGTCAGGCTTCCCGATGACCGGCCGCCCGGCGAACCTCAACGGTTATTACAAGCTCAGCGGCAACAACTCCGAAACCGGCGCCTGCGCGATCCTCATCACGAAATGGAACACGGCGACGAACACGCGCGACACGCTCTACTTCAACGAAAATCTTTTCATCACGGTCAACACGAACACGTGGACGCAGTTCAGCTTCCCGCTCACGTATGCGTTCGCTGAAAACCCGGATTCCATGCTCATCGGTTTCGGGCTCATCAACATGACGGGCACTTACAATTTGGCGAGCACGTTTGACATCGACGACCTCACGCTGACCGGCAACGTACCGATCGGCATCGACGAGCACAGCAGCGCGATCCCGGCGGCCACGCTCTTCCCGAATCCCGTCAGCACGACCGCAACGCTGAGCCTTCCCGGCACGAACTTTCACAATGCGACACTCAACGTGTACGACGTGAACGGACAGCTCGTGTCGCACACGGAAGGTGAGAACGGCGACGTGATCTATTTCAATCGCGAAGCGCTTCCTGCGGGAATGTATTTCTACAGCATCCGGCAGGAGAATGCGGTGCTCGCGAAAGGAACGATGATGGTGAGCGGCGAATAAGTTTCGCATCGATCAATAAAAAAACGGGCTGTTGAAAATTCGACAGCCCGTTTTCTTTTTATGCAGAATGAAAATTATTCTTCTGCGATCGCTTTTACCTGCACGAGGATCGGGTTCCAGCCTTCGCCGTTGTTGTACGTTTCTTTGTAACGCTTTTCGCCGTCAGCCACTTTGTTGAAATCGCCCTGTGAAACGGTGAGCACGGTTTGCCCGTTGTTTTCTTTCAGCTTATAGGTTACTGTGAGGTAATTCTCCGGAACGTCGGCCATGTTCGGGTTGTTCGGATCGATGACAGTGTACGCGAGCAGTTCGTCGGGACGGATCGCCGCGATGCTGCCTTTGACGAAGACCATGTCTTTGCCTTCCCATTTTCCCTGCCAGAGCAGCGGGCTTCCCGCTTTCCAGTCGGAAACGGTTTCACAGCCGAACATGTATTTTTTCGTTTGCGCGGGATTGACGAGGATATCCCATACTTTTTCTTTCGGCGCTTTGATGGTAATGCTGTTGGTGACGAGTAACGGTTCCATTTTTCTGTTCAGATCAATTTATAAATACAGCGTGTTATCGTGCCACAACGAGTTTTTCCCGCCGCACGATTTCGCCTGCAAGATCGCGCACTTCCAGCACATACGTTCCTTCCGCCAGCGAAGTAAGTTCTAGTCGTGTGCCGAAGCCGGTGAACGATTGTGTGAGCACGAGCTTTCCTGCGGCATCAAACACCTGCACCTGCCCGTTGACGTACGGATAAGTTACCGTCACGTTACAAAAGTCGTTCGCAGGATTCGGATGCACATTGTAAACGCCGGGAGGGCAAATGGTGGTGATCGCCGTAGTGATTCCTGTGTAGAAAACGACGTTCGATGCGCTTCCGGAATTCGGAATGGCGATGGAATCACCGGCGGTATTGATGTCGATGTCCGCGGGACTGCTCAGGCCGCTCATCACCGGCGTCATGTTCGTGAAATTCGGATCGAAGCGGTTGAGCGCGTTGGTGCCCCACGCCGTCACGTACCAGTAGCCGGCGTTGTCGCGCGTGATGCCGTCGCAGTTGCTGAGCGTCGTTGCCGTTACGGTCGAGATTGTCGAATCCGCAAGGCTCATCGCCTGCACGGGTGCGTTGCTGCCCCACGTCACGAACACGCAGCGGTTGTTGGCGCCGTCGTAATAAATTCCATTCGGCGTTTTCACTGTCGTCGTCATCAGGTTGTAATGATTGTTCGCCGGATCGATGCGGTAAATTTTCTTCGCCGAATAATCCGTTGCAAAAAGATAATTGCTGCCGTCGGTGGTAAGTCCGTTGAGAAACGTCGCGCCGAGATTCAGGTTGAAATTCTGCGTGCCCGTCGCCAGGTCATAGCCTTTAATGCGTGCGCCGTCGCAGATGTACACGTTGCTTCCCATGATCTCGATGCCATGCGGCCCGGTCGTCAGTCCCGAAGCAAACGGAACCGTCGTGTTCGACTGCGGATAATAAGAGACCACTGTCCCGTCACCGTTATTACCGACAATCCAGCGGTGATACTGCGCATCATACTCCACGCTTTCCGGGCTGTTGAACGTCGCCTGTGCAAAGAGTGAAGAGGTGAATACAAAGAAGCAGAAACTAAGAATGGAGCGCATGATTGAAATTTTTACCAACGTTAATGAATTTCCGGAAGAGTTGCGAGGTTGCGAGGTGCGTGTGAACCTTAAGTGCATTTAAGTGCCTTAAGTGGTTATCATCGTTCTCCCGCAGCCTGCAACATTCCCATTTCAGTCCTACCTTTATTGACATGAATAACCCCTACCCGCAAGGTTACTACCAGCAACCCTACGGCCAATTCCAACCGCCGTCGCTTCCGCAAGAGCCGCAACCTTCTCCCGCCGCAAAAAACACGCGCATCATCTTCGCCATCCTCGTTCCGCTGGCGTGGGTCATCGCACTTTTTCTTCCTGCCTACAACGACGACGTGCCCGGCATTCTCTGTCTCGCGATGGGATGGTCGATGATCTTCACCGGCAACATGCTCGCGTTCTTCGCCTGGGCCAGCAACATTCTTTTCTGGATCAGCTACTTCATGTACGTGTTCGGGAACAAAGGGAAAGTCGTATCGACTGTGCTGAGCGGCATTGGACTGATCCTCACGCTCGGCGCACTGACGGTTTCTGAAGTTGCGAAGAATGAAGGCGGAATGATGAGCCCTGCTTCTGCTTCGATAGGAGCCTACACGTGGATCTTCTCCTATTTCCTGTTGCTGGCGGGAAGCATTCTCTTTCACACGCTGCGCAACAACACTGTTGAAGTTATGCCGCCGCAAATTCCGGTGCAGGATCCGTACGCGCAATATCCGCCGCAACAGCAACCGGTGTATCCTCCGCCTCCGCAGGCGCCGCATTCGAATCAATATCCGAACCAGCAGCAGCAACCGCCGGCGCACAATCCGCCGCCGAATAATTATTTACATTGATACAGGTGAATGCTGCTCAGCATTGCTGGCGATGTGCCTCTTTATAAACGAAACGTTTTTACTCCAGACTCCGAACTCAAAACTCCGGACTCCCAACTCCGCACTACTTCACCGCTTCAATCGACTGCACCTCGATCAGCACTTTCGTAAAATGATGCGCGGTATGCTGGTGGAAAAGCGTTCCTTTCACGCGCACCTTTTTATTCAGCAGCGGCGTAATCATTTTCTCATCACCGCTCAGCTGTAAACGATCGACGTTGTGTTCGGTGATCGTTACGCCTTCTTTTTCCTGCTCCGGTGTTGCAATTACATCCAGCTTCGACGAAGGCCACACAACGAAGTATTTTTCTGCACCGTTGCTCTTCGGATCTCCCGATTTGTCGGACGTGTTGAAGCCCGTTGTCTCTTCGAGCAAACCTTCAACGGTAACGGTTTCCGTTTCGTATTTCACCTGCTGCAGGCGCGCTTTGTTGATGTCGGTGATGTCGTCGCTTTCGGAAACGATTTTCCAGATGCCGCCGTCCTTCATGAAGACGAGCGACGCAGGATACGATGCTGTTTTTCCGCCTGCCGTTACTTCCTTCGTGATGCGCACCCGCCAGCTTCCGTCGGGTTGCTGTTCTTCACCGAGATATTCGGAGATCTTCTGGTGATAATCGCTGTTTGCATTGAAGTAAGCCGTCTGCCGTGACACGACATCGTTCGAAGAAATGCGGTCGCCGTAATACACGACGGAGTCCGCATAAAACGATTTCATGATCGACGCATTTTTCAAATTGAGCGAAGCCGTCCACGCTTCCGTCAGTTCATGCCAGTCGGAAGTGCTGTCGGGCTGCTGCACGCTCATCGTATCCGTGTTCTGCTTCGAAGAATTTTCATTGCCCGAACAGGAAGCCAGCAACGCCAGCGGGAGAAGAAATAAAAACGGGGTACGCATGCGAAGGATATTACTGTACGATGGGAACCAGCCCGCGAACGCCCATGTCGACAACCGTGTCGCCATTGAGCGGTTCATAAAAACCGGGCGTGCTGTGCTCGACCCATTCGAAGCTTTGATTGGTGGAGAGTGAAACCGTGATGTGAATATCCTGCGTTTCATTGCCGGTGATCGTGAGCGGCGCAGCGAATTGTCCCGTCACCACGCAAGAACCCTGCGGCACCGGCGAAGTCGCGAACAGCGGGTTGGGAACCGTCGTTGCTCCTGCGGGCGCTTGTCCCTGCGTCACCTGGTTGAACGCTTCGAACGCCCAATAGCCCTGCGCTTTGTTCGCGTTCACGGTAACAGGAACCGTGTTCGGCTGGTACGTGCGGATGTATGTGTTGAAGCCGATGAACGAAGCGAGGCGGCCGGTGAAGTCGATGCTGTTGGCGCGCACCTTCACGTCGTAATTCTGGTACGCCAGCGATACGCGAATGAAGTTGTACGTGCCCGGCGTCATCTGCGAGAGCGGCATCGAAAAGAATTCCTGTCCTTCTCCCACCACGATCGAGCTGTCGAAGTCGATGGCGTTCGGTCCGCCGGCTGTCGTTTCCGGCGCGCGATAAAGTACCACACCACTGCCGAGCGGCGTGTACATCGACGGCGTCAGTTCCAGGTAATGCGACGACATGAGATGAAACACGGGACATTGCGCACCGTGATTCGCGGGAACCGTGGCGGGCTGGCCGAGATTATCGAGACGCGTTTGCGTGCTGTCGAATTTGAACGTGAAGATGAGCCGCGGTTGGCTGGCAGGAGTGGTGACGATCGGATCCTTGTCTTTTTTGCAGGAAAGAAGCGCAAAAGCAAGGACCGCAACGGGGAAAAAAAGTCGACGGAACATGTGCTGGTTTTAGCGGAAACTAAGATACAAAGATTGGCGGCACGCGTTGCCGGCGTTATTGTACATTGGCGTCATGGATCTCGGTACAGCAGTACTGCTTTTCTTCATCGGCTGCGGGCTCGGCCTGCTGGGGCTCATCTTTCTCGTGCGATGGCTTTTTCGAATCGCGAAACGGAATCCGGAAGCGACGAAAGTGTATCACGTGCTGACGGCCATTACCGGTGTCGTGCTGATCAGTGGTGTTGTGATCATTCTTTTCTTTTTGCCGAAACCGCTTTCAAAGTTTCCGCAGGAGCTGCTCGATTGTTATCCCATTGCGCATTCCGGTAAGGATTTCTGGATGATCACGAAACCGATGCGGGGACCACTGATGTTCGATCGTTACGATCTCGCAGGAAAACGTCATCACCCGCTCGCGCAAATTGAAGAGGAACGCTCCCGGAATATTTTCATGCATTCGTTCGCTACCGACGGACGTCTCAGCGCGGTTACTTTTTCCGGCGATGAAAATTATCTCCTCGTTTTCCGCGGTGATTCTGTTTTGCTGAATGAAAACAGCAAGCATACCACGTTCGTCAGTTACGATAAAACGACGCAGCATTTCCTGGTCGGCAAACAGCTCTGGCCCGATGATCTCGAATTCTCGGCGTACGACCGGAATTTTCGCCTGCTGGAATGTGATACGTTTCGTGAAAACGACGCGAGCAAGACGTTCACTTTCGGCCCGCACGAATTGCAGTACATCGGCAACACCTGGTATGCGAACTGCGATCAGCAAACCTACCAGCTGCGGTTCAGCCACGACAGCTGCTATTATGTACCGTACAGCAACGGCGACGAATCGCTCTTCGTCCTCGACGGCAGTCTCGATCACCTGGCGCACGACAAGATCATCACGGAGAAAGGAATTGTACTGACGGGCCTGCCGGATGTAAAAGACGATAACGGTGTTTTCGGCACCGGCGCCTGGTACGAGCTCGATGGAGAAAAGCAAACGTGGCAATACATGCCGCTGCAATTCGGGCAAAAAGAATTCCACTATCATCGATGGCTCGCAAACGAACGCCTCTCGCTGGCGGAAACCGGCGAAGCGAACGACCGTTACCGCACGTATCGCATCAGCTACAACGGCAAAGGAGAAAGTAAATTCCGCGTCCTTGATTTTCCTTCGCTGGCGTACCAGGACGAAATCGTCATTCCCTGGAAAGATTCGATCGGCATTTATTACAGGGGTTTCAGCGATTATGCCGTCTTTGATCTCGTCACCGGCGAACGTCTCGACAAAACAGGAATGCTCAGCCCGTTGCATGAAATTGTGCATGACCGAACACTGGAAATATTTGTGCTCGCCGGTTGCGTGTTGTTCATCTGCTGGATGCTGGCGCTGCTTCTTCTGCGAATGAAAAATTCTGCAGCTATTACCAAAGCATGGATCGGGTTGATCTCACTCCTTTTCTTTTTCTTCCTCTTGTTCCCGGGAATACTGATCCTCGTCGGCGCGTGGAACGACTGATGATTTACAGCAACGTATACGCTGCGAAATACAACAGGTATTCTGCGAAGAAAAACAGCCAGAAGCGTTTGTAGAATTTTCGCACGGAATTTTTCTCCTGCAGATTAATCGCGGCGGAATGCAATACGAACAGGAGCAACAAGAATAAATGTCCGTACAGCAACAACCGGTCGCGGGAAGCGGGGAACAGCTCGTGGGAAACCGTGATCGCTTTCACGAGGATCGTCATTACGTACGTCAGCAGCACGAGCGTGGTGCCGGTGCGCAGCGCCATCATGGGCGAATACACGATGGCGAGCGTGCGGATGTTGTACTGCGCATCGCCGGCTACATCGGGAAGATCTTTGAACCAGGCGATGACGATGCTGAAGACAGTGATAAACGCTGCGAGAATTTTTACATCGGCGGGAAGAACGAGCGAGCGATGCACGAGGTAATTGAAAACGAGAAAGCCGCCGATGTTGATGAGCAAGCCGCGCACAAGGAGGATCGACAGCGCTGCGGTGAAGTGGTGTTTCTTCCAATGAAACGGCGGCATGGAATACGCCCAGCCGATGCCCGCTGCCAGCAGGATGATCGCGAATAAATACGCCGAGAGATACAGCGCCAGCCCGAGGCTCAGTAGTAATGCAATCGTAATCACGATGCCAGCGCGGCGCACGCTCATTTCTCCTGCGGCGATCGGAAGTTCCGGCTTGTTGATGCGATCGATGTCGACGTCGGCGATCTGGTTGATGCCGACAATGAAAATATTGCAGCCGATGCCGATGAGCAGCGCTAATAGCAGTAACGGAACGTGCAGCAGCTTTTCATTTTCGCAGATGATGACGTAAAGCGTGGAAATGCTGACGACGCTCCCGATCACGGTGTGCGGCCTGCTGAATTTCCAAAGCGCGGTGAGCTGTTTCATCTTGCGGAGAAAGGTGAATGACAACGAGCCGGAACGGTCCCTGTTTCAGTCGGAAGACGCCGGCATTCCCGTGCTGCTGCAGCAATCGGCGATACGCAGCAACGGTCTTCGATTTGAAGACAGATACTATGCCATCGAACGCGATCGTGAAAATGTTCAGCGGCAACACACAGGTGAAGAAAATTCTCCGCCACGAAAACGGTTTGACAAACGGCGCGAGAAAGAAATTCCCCAATGTGGTGAGAAAGAGGACCTCCAACAGCGTCGGCACATCCGGATGCAGCGGTTCGACGAAAAACGCACGAGCGCCGGCTTTCTTCATGCGATGAAACAGCAACTGTTTTTCTTCGTCGGTGAAATGATGCAGCGCGTTGAACATCGTGTAACAAACGCCCGGTTGAAAATCCATCAGCAGCACGTCGGAAGAATGTTGCTCGTACTGAATGCGCGAATCATTTATCGGAACAGCATTCGGATATTTATCGGAGAGCGTGAGCGTGCTGAAGCAACCGCATTCCCGGAAAATGCTGATCGCCGGTTCGCCGCTGCCGGAACAGAGATCGTGCATCGGCTGTTGCGGTAATTGCAACGATTGCACGTAACGTACGAATGCCGCATACACACCAAACCGCGCCGCGACGAAGCCGATGAATTCCGTTTGAAAATTCCGGAGCCGCGCAGGGAAATGCGGAAAATCTTCGAGCTCTTTCACGGCTGAGCTATTGCCAGTTCTCTGCCAGAATGAAATTTTCGATTGCGTGATTCAATCGTATTCCGCAGAACGTTCTGAGCACAGAAGAGAAAATCGAAAATGTCACGCTTGTTCGAGCGGAGTCGAGAACCATCTCAGCATTTCTTCAACTCAATAAATAAATCTGCCTTTCCGCTTGTTCGAGCGGAGTCGAGAACCATCCCCATCGTTGTTGCCGCTTCATCAATACAACCGAAAAGATCGGATACTACTACTCCCCCGAACGGTACGCTTCGAGATGAGCGATCATCATCGCGCGCACTTTCTCTTTCAGCGCAGGAAGATCGTCGATCGTCATTCCTTTTGTTTCGATGGGCTTGTCCCAGATCGCGTGCAGCGTTCCCGGGGCCAGTTCGATCGGGCGGAGCGGGGAGAGCTTGTCGCCGGTATTGAGCACCGTCAGCACTGCCACCGGCGTTTGCGTGAAGATCGCTAAGCGGAATGCGCCGTCGCGGAAATCGAGCAGCGGCGGTTCTTTGTGACGGTTGCGCGTTCCTTCCGGGCAGAGAAAAACGGAGATGCCTTCGTCGAGCGAACGCTTCATCACTTCGATGCTGCGGTTGCGGTCGGCGCGATCGGCACGATTTACCGTGAGATAAAGTCGCTTGATGATAAAACCCATCAGCGGAATTTTCGTCAGCTCGGCTTTCGCGAGAAAACGAAACGTATTTTGACACGCCAGCGCATACAACGGAATGTCGAGCTGCGATTGGTGATTCGCCACGAACACGTACGTTTTCTCCGGATCGATGTAGTCGCGGTTGCGCACGCGTACCGGAAGAATAAAAAAGAAATGCAGGATGCGCGCCCAGTTTCGCGAGAGATAACGGTGCGCGATGAACGGCGCTCTTTTCTTCGGCACCAGCAGGAACACGATCACGTACAGCAGCGTCATCGGCAACAGCAGCGCTACGAAGAACAGCATCGCGTAAATTCCGTAAAGCGTTCGCAGGAAGCGGAGGAGGAACATGGGGTAAAAATAATGTGCTAATGCGGCAATTTGCTAATGCTAATGAAAAGTAACCGGCGATTTTTCTTGTGCGTTGGGCTTTTTGCGCATTAGCACATTATCCCATTAGCATATTCGCACATTATTCGGAGAACACCAGCCCTTTCCTGTTTCTCGCAAGATGGTTCTCGTACAGCAAATGGATCAAACCGTCTGCCATCCCGATTTGCGGAACGTGGATCTTTTCGATGTTGGCGGATTTCATCACCGTCAGGAAAATTTTTCCGGCGGGCACGATTACGTCGGCGCGGTCAGGGTTGAGGCCGAGCACTTCGATGCGCTCCTGCAGCGAGAACGAAGAAACGAATTCGTGCAGCTCCGTCAGCTTCTTGAGCGAGAGCGGGCGGTTCTGCTTCTTACGCGACATCTTGAAGATCTTGTTGATGTTGCCGCCGGAACCGATCGCCGTCAGCATGCGACGATCTTTCGTTTTCTCGCGGATCCATTCGCGGAATTCGTTCCAGAGCTCTTTGCTCACGAGATCGTTCAGCACGCGGATCGTTCCGATGTTGAAGGAACGCGAAGCAACCACCTGGTTGTTGGAGAACAGCGTGAGCTCGGTGCTGCCGCCGCCCACGTCGATGTAGAGGTAATCGCTGTCGTTGCTCAGGTGCTCGGCGATGTGGTTGGCGTAGATGATTTCCGCTTCCGTTTTCCCGTCGATGATCTCGATGGCAATGCCGGCTTCCGCGCCCACACGCTCGACGATCTCGACGGCGTTTTGTGCTTCACGCATGGCGGACGTCGCGCAGGCTTTGTAATCTTCCACTTCGTAAAAATCGAGCAGCTGCCGGTACGCTTTCATCGCGATCAGCAGCTTCTGGATTTTTTCTTCGGAAATTTTCTTGTGGAGAAAAGCATCTTCACCGAGACGCAGCGGGATACGGACGAGATCGGCTTTTTTGAAGATGGGGCCTTGCTTGCTCTCGTACACGTTGCCGAGGAGCAGTCGAAGGGCGTTGGAACCGATGTCAATGGCGGCGAACTTCAATTTTCTTCTTTCCTGTTGCCGAACGTTTCACCGGGCGACGCTTTTTCGATGCGGCAACCGCGGGGCGGACGAGCCGCGCGTGTTCGGATTTTGCTTTCCGTTCGAGGAACAGCCGGATCTCTTCCTGCGACACCAGCGGCTTCTGCTGGTTGCCGAAGTTGCGGTAAGTATTCTCTTCCTTGCCGCCGATGATCCGGGCTTTCCGGTTATCACGGAGCTGAAGATTGATGAGATGTTTCAGCTCCTGCTGGTTGTCGGGATCCAGGATCGGCACCGCTACTTCCGAGCGGTGATCGAGGTTGCGCGACATCCAGTCAGCCGAAGATATAAAATACTTCTCTTCGCCGTTGTTGCAAAATATGAACACGCGGCTGTGCTCGAGGAAGCGCCCGACAATGCTGATCGCTTCGATGTTTTCGCTGAAACCTTTTACGCCCGGAACCAGCGCACACGTGCCGCGCACGATGATGCGGATCTTCACGCCGGCATTGCTCGCCTCGTACAGCTTGAGGATCATCTCACGGTCGACGAGGTTGTTGATCTTGAGCAAAATCCAGGCAGGGCGGCCTTTCTGCGCATTCTCGATCTCGCGCTGGATGAGATGCGTGAACTTCTTGCGCATGTTGAACGGCGAAACGCAAAGTTGCTTATACGTGCCGTGCTTCAGGTTGTCGTTGTAAAAATCGAAGACCTGCTGGATCTCTTCCGTGATGCCTTTGCGCACCGTCAGCAGCGATTTGTCGGTGTAAACTTTCGCCGTCGATTCGTTCATGTTGCCCGAACCGATGTGCGCGTAATTCACGAGCCGTCCTTCCTCGCGTCGCGTGATGAGGAACAGCTTCGAATGCACTTTGATGCCGGGAACGCCGAAGATGAGACGTGCGCCTTCTTCCTGCAAGCGGTTCGCCCAGTAAATGTTGTTCTCCTCATCGAAGCGCGCCTGCAGCTCGACGACCGCCACGACTTCTTTCCCGTTCTTCAGCGCGTTGATGAGCGAGTTCACGATGTTGGAATTGCGCGCCACACGATAGAGCGTGATTTGAATTTTCTTCACGCGCGGATCGATGGACGCTTCGCGCAGCAGGTCGATGATGTGGTGGAACGACTGGTACGGGTAATGCAGCACCACGTCTTTTTCGCGGATCACGGTAAACATGCTTTCGCCGGGAACGAAACGCGGATGCGCGATCGGGTGCAGCTCGGGCCACACCAGCTCTTTGTGACCGAGATCGGGAAAGCGGATGAAATCTTTGAAGTTGTGATAACGCGATCCGGGAATGATGTTGTCCTGCTTGATCACTCTCAATTGCTTGCGCAGGTAGAGCAGCAGGTCGGGCGGCATCGCTTTATCATAGACGAAACGCACGGGCACGCCTTTCTTCCGCTTCTTCAGGCTGCCGGAAATTTTCTCGATGAAACTTTTCGAAATATCGTTGTCGATGTTGAGCTCGGCATCGCGCGTGAGCTTGATCGTGTAAGCGGAAATGCGTCCGTATTCGTGGCTCGGGAAAATTTCATTGAGGCAAAAACGGATCACGTCGTCGAGCAGCATGATGTACTGGTGCTGGTTGCGCTGCGGCAGCACGACGAAACGCGAGATTGTATCCGTCGGCACTTCGATGAGCGCGAAACGAGTCTTCTTGGTTTCTTCCCGTCGCTCGAGCTTGATCGCAAGATAGATCGACTTGTCCTTGAGATACGGGAACGACGGCGCATTGTCGAGCATGATGGGGAACAACGTCGGCATCACGTTCTCGCGGAAATATTCCATCACCCAATCGCCCTGTTCCTTCGTCAGCCCGCGCTCGTCGATGATATGAATATGATGGCGCTCGAGCTCGTGCAGGATCGTATTGTACGCGCGGTCGAAACGATGCGAAGCCCCGATCACACGACGCTGCAATTGCTCGAGAATTTTTTCAGGATCGCCGCCGAGCAGCTCGTGCGCTTTTTTCCCGAGAGGGCTCATGCGCTTGAGCGTCGCCACACGCACGCGGAAAAATTCGTCGCGGTTGTTCGAGTAGATGCCGAGAAAGCGGAGGCGCTCCAGCAGCGGGTTGGAAGGATCTTCCGCTTCCTGCAGCACACGATCGTTGAACGACAACCAGCTCACTTCACGATTGACCAGCGGGACCTGCTTCTTTTTCATAAAATCGGTGATTCGGGGAGCGTAAAAATAGACGGAATTGCTGCTGCGTTTTCCTGTTAACGATTGTTTAACCTCGGCCGTTACGGTTTGTTTTTCGGGAAATCGTAGAGCAGCAGTTTTCCTCCCGTTTCCGCCGCCTGCTTCCAGGTGAGCGTTTCAAATGTAATGCCGATCACGCCGGTCGTCGGCAGCGCTTCGATGTGTGTGCCCGCAAGCAGGTTCGCCGTTTCGCCGATCACCGGGTTGTGCCCGAATACCAGCGCTTCGCGAAATTCGTCCGGCAAACCGGCAATCACCGCGCGGTAAAGTTTCGTCGATGATTCGTACAGCGTTTGCCGCAGCAGCATATTCGCCGGATCGCTTCCGAGGTTCCGCGCAAAAATGAGCGCCGTGGAAACCGCACGTATCGCCGGGCTCGAAACGATCAGGCCGCTGTGCCCCGATTTTTTGAAACGGCTCGCCATGTCGTGCGCATCCGCATAACCGCGTTCGTTCAGCGGCCGGTCGATATCCGCGAGGCCTTCATAACCCCACGAAGATTTTGCATGCCGGATGAGCCAGAGTGTTTTCATAAAACCGTTTCCTAAAATTACGGAGAGTTTGGAGGAAATGGTGCAGGTCCGGCATCTTCGTGAAATTCATTTTTGCCACAAAGGCACAAAGACACGAAGTTGTCACCATTGAGATTGCTTGGTGTCTTCGTGTTCATTGTTTCGCCACAAAGACACAAAGACACGAAGTTGTACAAATGAGAACGCTTAGTGCCTTCGTGTCTTAGTGGCAATTGTTTCATCACCGCGAAAAAAAAGCCATCCTGAAGAAACGTTTTTTGCCACAAAGGCACAAAGACACGAAGTTGTACAAATGAGAACGCTTAGTGCCTTCGTGTCTTAGTGGCAAAACCATTTTTCATCACTGCGAAAAAAAGAAAAAGGCCATCCCGAAAGACAGCCTCTTCTTGCAACAAGTCAGTTCCTGCGCTTACTGACCGTTGACGAATATCGTTTTCGTGAACGATACACCCTGCTCTACCAGTTGGGTCCTGATATAGTAAATCGTATTAACGGGAAGCGTCGTCGAAACTTCGTCCTGCGCTTCGAAGGAATCAACGAGCTTCCCGTCAGTGGTAAAAATGTCGGTATGATACGGCGCGCTGCCGTTGTTGTGGCGGATCGTTACCTGTGATCCGTTGGTGGTGATGCTGAAATCGTTTGCCGCGTCTGCAGCAGCAATGCCGGTAGTGAGGCCCTGCACGACGGTTACTTTATGACCGAAGGTTGCGGTGCAGCCGGCAGCGCTCGTCACGGTTTGCGTGATGATGTACGAGCCGGGGAGCGTGTACAGGTACGTCGGCTGGTGGCCATAATAAATGCCGGAGTTGTCGCCGAAATCCCAGGCGCTGGTAACACTGGTCGCTGCGTTGTTCGTAAGCGGAATGAGCTGTCCCGTCGTCAGTGAATCGCCGGGGAGCGTGAACGTTGCGTCGAGCTGTGCGGGGGCCGTTACCGGTGCTGCCGCAGCATAAAATTCCGGGCCGCCGATCGCGATGCTGTAGTTGTCGGCGCCGAGGCCGGAGATCAGCGTGTCGTGGCCGCTCACCATCATCGAGTACAGCAGCGTGGGAGCAGAGTCGTACACGTTCAGGATCCAGCCGCGCGAGCGACCGAAAGAAACCTGCAGCGCGCCGTCCTGCGATTCGAAGCAGGTATTCGCGAGCGTCGTAACCGTCGGCGTCGGGTACACGTGAAGCGCGTAAGCCGCAGGATCGCCGATGTTGGTTGCGTTGACGAACAACTGCACCGGAACGCCGGGCGCGAGGTCGACTACCGGGCCGGTCCATTGCGTTTCAAATGAAAAGCGCGCGCCGGCGGGGAAAGAAGGTTCTGCTTCGAGCGTAAGGGAAATGTTGCCGGGCGACTGGATGAACATGCCGACAGGAACGGTGTAGCTCGAATCCGCGAGCGGAACGTTGTTGCGGCGAAGCGCCGTACCGTTATCGTCGGAATAAATATAGTTGTGGCCGTTGCCGCTCTGCAGGTTCAGCGCGAGGTCGCAGGAATTGTCGAAGCCGACAGCAGCGCTCCCGTTAAAATGGAAGTGAGCCGTATCCGACTGGTTCCCGTTACTGATCACGAGACGTACACCCTGTGCGTAAGAGGCCGGAACCAGTACGCCGATCAGGATGATGGAAGAGAAGAAATTTTTCATGTTGCGCAGGAGTTGTATTGTTTACTGAGGCAAAACTATTCCTGCGATATGCGGAGGGAAAGCCGTTCACCGCGCCGGTATTTCACGTGTAAGATTCCCGCTGTTTTTGTAAAGTGTGCCGTAAGCGCGTTAATGAGGAGCTCAATTATTATGGAGACAAGAAGCGATACTCCTTAGAACGCCATTAGAAACTTCGAAGAAGAATGTTGAAAAACGTTTTGTTATGAAGGAGCAGAAAAGCAATAATCCCGGTCGTAAATGCCGGGATCATCGCAACGGCAGGTGGGTCCTGTCCTGGGAAAGCGGGTTGAAGAATGCCACGCAGCGCGGCAGCAAGCGTATTCGTCACGCGAAACAGAAGTCATCTGTAATTCACGCCTGTTTCTTTCATCCTGTGCGGAAGAGATTGGACGAAAAACTGATTAAAGTAAAGACATTTTTCCCTTCGGGTCAACAAAAAACAGCCTAAAATCAACATAAAACGTATTCACACCAATAAGCCATTGCCCGGGCGCCCGGTACTTTTGGCCTGTATGCATATCGGCGAGAAGATCAAGGCGAGGGCCAAGGAGCTGCGGATAGGACCGACGGAGCTGGCCCGCCAGATACGCACCTCCAAGCAAAACGTGTACGGCATTTACCTGCGGGAATCGATTGATACCGACCTGCTCGCGCGTTTGGGTAAAGCGCTGGACTTCGATTTTTTCGCGTATTACAGCGCCGGTCATACGCTGGAAGTAAACGACGGACAGGCCAGCTACAAACGCAAAAAGAGCAATTCTTCCCTGTTTGCCGAAGAGACCGAGCAGCTGCGTAAAGAATTACAGGATTTGCGCGAAAAATACGAGCTGTTGAGGGCGTTATACGAGACAAAAACGGGCGAGAAAGTTCCCGGCAGCATCTGAGCCTTCACTCCGCCATTCAGCAGCGCTTTCCCGCGTCAATAAAAAACGGCCGTTACGGCAATTTATAAAAACCGGAAGGCAACGAACCGTTTCCGTATGTGCAGGTAGTTTTGACGCATGCACATCGGTGAAAGGATCGAAGCACGGGCAAAAGAGCTGGGTGTAGGGGCGTCGACCCTTGCACGCAAGATCGGCACATCCAAACAAAACGTTTACGGAATTTTCCGCCGCGCTTCATTAGACACCGACCTGCTGCAACGCCTCTGCAAGGCCCTCGAGTTCGATTTCTTCGCCTACTACAGCAGCGCCGGCAGCGGCAAAACCCTCGACGAGTTCCGCGGTTCCTACACCATTTTGCACGATGAGATCCACCAGCTCAAACGCGATCTCGAAAATCTGCGCGAAAAATACGCGCTCCTCAGCGCACTCTACGAAACGGAGACGGGGAAGAAGGTGCCGGGAACTTAATGTGCTGATTTGCTAATGGGGCAATGTGCTAATGCGCGCACCCTCCCCGCGTTAAACCACATAGAGGAACATAGAGCACACAGCATCACAAACTATGTCTATGTGTCCTTGTGGTTCAAAAAAGTGCGAGGGGCATTTTGCGCGCATTAGCACATTAGCAAATTGCCCACATTAGCACATTATCAATTACCTCGCGCCTTTCAACAACCACTGCTCCGGGTCCATTTTGCCCAGGCCGCTTTTCCACACTTCGAAGTGCAGGATGGATTGTCCTTCGTCTGCATCCGTCGACACCTGGCCGAGCGTTTGTTTCGTCTTCACCTTGTCGCCTTTTTTCACGGCAACGCTTTCCAGTTTCGCGTACACCGTCAGATATTCGCCGTGGCGCACGATGACCAGCCAGCCGGAACCGGGAATGTTCGTCACGCCGGTGACTTCCCCGTCGAAAACCGCACGCGCGGCTGCTCCGCTCGTCGTGGCAATGTCGATGCCGTTGTTGTTCACGTAAACATCTTTCAGCACCGGGTGCGGCTGTTTTCCGAAATGCCCGGTGATCGTTCCCTGCACCACGGGCCATGGTAATGCGCCCTGGTTGGCGGCGAAACTGTTGCCGAGATTTTCCGCTTCGGGCGTGAGTGTAAGCTTCGGCGGGGCAGTGCTGCCGGATGCCGGTTTTTCGCCGGGCTTCGGAGTGGTTTTATTGCCGGTGCTGCCGGATTTCGGAGCCGTCGTTTTCGGAGCGTTCGCTTTCAGCTGCGCGGCCAGCTCGTCATCGATGATCTTCTGGATGGCAGCGTCGATATTGGCTTTCTCTTTTTTCTTTTTGTCGAGATCGGCTTTCAGCTGCTGCTCTTTCGTCTGCAGGTCGCGGAACGTTTTATCTTTTTCGTCTTTCTCGACGGCGAGCTGCTGCTTCTCCGTTTCCTGCGAGCCGAGCAGCGATTGCTTTTCTGCCTTCTGATCTTCGAGCGAACGGATGTTTTCGTTGTGCTCCTGCTGTTTCACCGCAAGATCATCCGCTTTCAATTGACGTTCGCGGCCGATCTGCGCCATGTAACGCATGCGGAGAAACGCCTGGTTGAAATTTTCCGCGGAGAACACGAACATCATGCGATCGTACGGGTTGCGGTTCTTGTACGCGAACACGATCATGCGCGCGTAGTTCCGCTTCAGCTCGGCGATCTCGGAATCGAGCTGCACCACTTCATTCGACTGCTCGGTGATCTGCGCATCGAGGTCGCTGATCTCGTTGTTGATCTCGCCGATCAGCGCTTCACGGGCCTCGATCTTTTGGTTGAGCGCAACGAGCTGGCTCAGCGAAAGCGTCTTCGTGCGACGCGTTTGCTTCAGCAGCTTGTCGGTAAGATCGATGTCGGCCTGGAGATTTTCCTTGCGCGCCTGCAGTGTTTTTTTGTCCTGCTTCTCGGTCTTCGGCTTCTTTTTCTTCGTCGTGGTTTTTTTCTTCTGCGCGAAGACGAACGGAGCGGCGATCAGCAAAAACGCGATCGCTAAGAAAGCGGCGGCGGCAGGCCTAATGAGGCTGCGGCGGCTGGGGCTGCTGTTGCTGCGGCTCCTGGATGAGAATCGGTTTGCAGTCATCGGGTATCGTGAATGGAAAATCCTGGTGCTGGTTGAGATTGATCTTGTTGTAATTCACTTCCACCTTCGCCGTCTTCTGCAATCCTTTCGCGTAAAAAACAGCGTGGTGCGGCATCAGCAGCGAATCCTCTTTCGAGAAGCTGTCGTACTGTGCGGTAAACGTCCGGTTCTGCGCATCGATGAAGAGGATCTTCAGAATCTTAAACGTAACCGGGTCGAGCGATATTGTCTGCAGCGGTTCCGCGGGAGGAGCCTGTGCTTCCAAAACCCGCTTCAGCTTGCGCTTGCGGATCGTGCTCAGCGTGAAGTTGCACTCGTCCTGGTTCACCGACGATTTCAGCTTCTCGTCTTCTTCGTAAAAAGAAACGCTGTTGCCCACGAGCAGCGACTGCATCATTTCGAAATCGACTTCCGTCTGCAGCATGTTGCTGAGCAATGCAAAATCGCCCTGGAAGCATTTCGGTTCGGCAGAGAGCGAGCCATCCTGGTACTGGATGAATTTCACGGAATCTTTCGTGATGAGCACGCGCGCTACTTTGATGTTCAGCGGCCCGAGCACGTTCATCCAGATCACGCTGTCGCGGCGCATGCGGACACTCACGTCGAAATCGAATTTGCTGCTGTCGTCCGACGATTCGCAGGCCAGGCGCATCGAGATCCATTCGAATTTGAATTCGTTGCGGCGCATGTCGGCGATGAGCGGTTTCGGCAATCGCTTCACGAGCTTGCAGTTGCCCGAAGGTTCCTGCGCCTGCGTGATCTGCTTATGCGATTTGCACGACGAAAAAGCGAAAAGCCCGAGCAGGAAAGCGAGAGGAAATGCGAAACGGAATTTCAGCACAGCCGGGGAAGGCGATAAAGAAGAGGCGTTCATCATTTTTATTCCGTGTCGAGCATCGTTTTAGTGCTGATCTTCCTGTCCAGTGCAGGATTCGTGCCGCCTTTCTCTTTGGCTTTTTTCCAGTAACGCAGCGCATCGTCGGGATTGCCGAGGCGGAATTGTATATCTCCCATGCGCTCATTCATACGCGCGTTGTCCGGTGCTTTGGCCAGCGCTTTTTCCATCCAGGATTTCGCCAGCTTGAAATCGCCCATCTGGTATTCGATCCAGCCGAGCGTTTCCAGGTACGATGCATTGTTGGGATCCTTTTCCACAACACGGTTCATCATTTGCGACGCCTTGTACAGCTTGATGTGCTGGTCCGCCAGCGAAGCGCAATAGCCCGCGATGATCTGCAGGTTGCTCGAATCTTTCGCCATCACGTCCTCGCTGTAATCGTCGGCTTTCTCGTTATTACCGGACGAGCGGTAGGCGTCGATCAGCAGCACTTTTATTTTCAAATCCTGCTGCGGGTTGCCGTACGTGTAATCCATCGCCGACTCGAGATCGGGGATCGCGGTTTTGTAATCTTTCTTCGCGTAAAGGATCATGCCGCGGTAGTAATACGCTTCGGGCTGGTTGGGGAAAAGCTCGATCACCGACTTGCAGTCTTTCAGCTGCGACGCGTCGTCCTTCATCTTGTCATTGATGAACAAAATGCGTTTCCACGCTTCGTAATTGTCTTCGTCGATCGTTACCGCTTTGCGATACTGCTCACGCGCTTCCTTCAGCTTTCCGTCGCGGTAGAGATAATCCGCGCTGAGCGTATACGGTTCCGCTTTTTCAGCATGCACACGACGGAGCGTGCGGCAAAGCGAATCGGCTTCTTTCTTCTGAACCGCCGTCAATGCGGGCGCGGAATCGTTCGCGGGATACCATGCACGCACCAGCGCTGCTTTTTCATCGAGCGCATCGGGAAGCTCGAACGCTTTCTGTGCTTCGGCAAATGCTTTCTCGTGCTGGTTCGACGACTGGTAATACGAAGCCAGTTTCAGGCGCGGCGTCACGAGGTACGGAAATTCCGTCGTCATTTTCCGGCAGATGTCGGCGGCTTTGTCGGGCTGGTTATGCGCGTTGTAAAAATCGACGAGGCGGTAGTAGTTGTCCAGCTCTCCCGGGAACGAAACGATCAGCGATTGCAACGCTTTTTCTTCGCCGGCCGCGTCGTTCATGTTGCGGTAAACGGTGATGCGCGAATTCGCGAGCGTGTCGGAATTGCCTTCGATCGCTTCGATGCGCGAATACACTTTCAGCGCGTCATCGTTCTTGCCGGCTTTCGTCAGCGCATTCGCATAACGGAACATCAGGTCGACGTTGTTGGGATCTTTATCGGAGATCTCCTGGAAGATCTTCGTCGCTTCGTCGTGGCGGCCGTTTTCCTGCAGCAGCTCGGCATAACGCAGCTGGTACCAGCGGTTCGCCGGGTTGAGATCGGCGGCGGTTTTCGCATAACGCAGCGCGCGGTCTTTCTGTCCTTCTTCCCAATACAAACCGGCGATCTCGTAATTCGCGGCGGCGTTGTTGGGATTCATGTTCAGGCATTCCTGGAATTCGCCGAGCGCCTTGCGTGTATTGCCGAGCGATTTTTCGATGCATCCCTGCACGAACATTTCTTCCTCGCTTGCTTTCGAAGCGGAGATCGCGTCTTTCCGCACGGTCGTCGTATTGTCGAAATCCGACGGGCCGGGGTCGCTGGTCACGGTCGTCTTCTGCTGGTGTTTGCAGGAGAAGGCCAGGCCGGCGAGAACGAGGAGAGGAAGCAGGAGCTTGCGCATGGGGTTGCGTTTATCAGATACGGATCGTGGAGTAATCGCTGATGCTGAGCTCGAGCGCCTCGCCGCCGGAAGCGGAAATTTCTGCTGCGATGCCGATCATCGAATTCTTCACTTTGGTTCCCGAAATGCGGGCGCCGTCGCGGACGATGCTGTTGGTAATAACGCTGTTCTCGACCACGCTGTTGTCGCCGAGCGAAACGTGCGGCCCGACGGTGGAATTGCGGATCACGACGTTTTTACCAATGAAGCACGGCGGAACGATCTTGCTGTTTTCCGAAACGACGGAATCCGCCACGAGGCCTTTGTCTTCTTTCTTGAATTCGAGCACGCGCTGGTTCGTGTAAACCGTCGCGTCTTTATTGCCGCAGTCGAGCCACTCCGTCACTTTGCCGGGCGCGAATTTCACGCCTTTGTTCTTCATGTTCTCGAGCGCGTTCGTGAGCTGGAATTCTCCCTTGTCGCGGATGTTGTTGTCGAGCAGGTATTGCAGCTCGTGGCGCAGGTTGAGCCCGTCGCGGAAATAATAAATGCCGATGATGGCGAGATCGCTCACGAATTCCTGCGGCTTCTCGACGAAATCGGTGATCACGTTTTCCGCATTCACTTTCACCACGCCGAATGCGCGCGGATCATCGATCTTCTGCACCCAGATGATGCCTTCCTGCGAAGCGTCGAGCTTGAAATCCGCTTTGAAGAGCGTATCCGCAAATGCCACGACCACTTTCCCGTCGAGCACCGGCGCTGCGCACATGATCGCGTGCGCGGTTCCGAGCGCTTCTTCCTGGTACCAGATGCTGCCTTTGGCGCCGAGCTTTTCCGCAACGCCCACGAGCATCTTCTCCACTTCTTTACCGAAGCCGGGGCCGATGATGAAAGCGATTTCTTCGAGCGGCTCGTTGCAAACGATGGCGATGTCTTCCACCAGTCGCTGCACGATCGGTTTGCCGGCAACAGGGATCAGCGGTTTCGGAACGGTCAGGGTGTGCGGGCGCATCCGTTTTCCCATGCCCGCCATCGGGATAATGATCTTCATATTTCTTGTTTAATGTTCAAAGTTCCAGGTTTAAAGTTCGATGTCAAGAAGTGTGTAACCTTGAACGTTGAACCTTGAACCCGCAACAATTTTTTATTTCGTTCCGGTATGCCCGAAGCCGCCTTCGCCGCGGGAAGAAGAAGCCAGCTCTTCGGAAGGTTTCCAGCTGACCTGTTCGTGTTTCGCTACTACGAGTTGCGCCACGCGTTCGCCGTCGTTCACCGTGAACGCCTCATTCGAAAGGTTCACGAGGATGACTTTGATCTCACCGCGGTAATCGGCGTCGATGGTGCCGGGACTGTTGAGCACGGAAACGCCGTTTTTCGCTGCGAGGCCGCTGCGGGGACGCACTTGCGCTTCATAGCCCACGGGCAGCTCGATGAAAAGTCCCGTCGGTACGAGGGCGCGTTCCAGCGGTTTCAGCACAATGGGCGCGTCGAGATTGGCGCGGAGATCGAGGCCGGCGGAATGCGGCGTGGCATATTCCGGCAGCGCATGTTTCGATCGATTGATAACAGGGACATTCAGCATCCTGCGAATTTACGTTTTTTCCCCGCCGCGGCGGAGGCATTCTCCTTCGGCAAACGCGATGAAAGCCGAAGATTTGTTAATTGAAAATTGAAGATTGAAATATTCTTTTGGAAGAATGGTCTCGCCCTCACAGGAATATTTCAATCTTCAATTTTTAATTTTCAATAAGCGCGTGGATGGTGCGCGCAGCAAATCATTTCCGTTTCAGCATGCGTTGCGGTTTCTCGACGACAAAAATGGTTCCGAGATAAACGAGCAGCAGCGTATTGCGGATGATGAGATCGAGCAGCCACGACGACGTGTCGATCCAGCGGCCGAGGAAAAACAGCGCGACGGCAAAGCCGAGATAGCCGAGCACTTTGGGCACGTTGTATTTTACGGGATAATATTTCTGCCCGATGAAATAGGAAAGCACCATCATGCTGCCGTAGCAGAGGAACGTCGCCCACGCCGATCCCATGTAGCCGCCGTAATGCGGGTTGTTCAGCGGGATCCACGTGAAGTTGAGCACAAGCGTGAGCGCTGCGCCGAAAATGGTGATCCACATCCCGAATCGTGTGCGGCCGGTGAGCTTGTACCAGATCGAGAGGTTGTAATACATCCCGAGAAAAAGATTCGCCAGCAGCAGGATCGGCACGACGGCCAATCCCGAGCGGTATTCCGGCCCGATGAGGTACTGGATCCAGGAAATGTTCAGCGTGGTGCCGAGGAAAATGATGAGGCAGAAGATGACGAAGTAGCTCATCACTTTTCCATAGAGCTCTTTCGCATTCGTGTTTTTTTGTTCCGCGAAGAAGAACGGCTCGGCGGCATAACGGAACGCCATCACGAAGAGCGTCATCAGGATGGAGATCTTGTAGCACGCGCCGTAAATGCCGACCGTCGTTTCGCCCACGCCCGCCGGCAAGAGGTATTTCAGCATGATGCGGTCCATCGTTTCGTTGATCATTCCGCCGAAGCCGACGATCAGCAGCGGAAGCGCGTACTGCATCATGCGTTTCCAGAGCTTCCAGTCGAAGCCGTAACGCATGCGCGCGAATTCCGGCAGCAGCAGCAGCACGGAGATGATGTTCGCCGTCAGGTTGGCGATGAACGCATACGCGATGCCGATGGAAGGATCGTAGAGATTGCCGAGGAACGAGCCGGGATGTTTTTCCGAATAGAATTTGCAGAGTCCGACGAAGAAGAGGTTGATGGAGATCTGCAGGAAAATGTTCAGCATCTTGAGCGACGCAAAACGTTTGGCGCGGTTTTCTTCGCGAAGCTTCGCAAATGGGATCGCGGTAAGCGCGTCGGTGCCGACGATGAGAATGACCCACCAGATGAAATCGGAGTGGCCCGGGTAACGGAGGAGATCCGCCAGCTGCGAAGAAAAAATCACGAACGGAATGCTCAGCACGATCGTCGACACCAGCAGCGAACGGAGCGCGGTGGCGTACACGAGTTTTTTATCCGGTTCGCTGACGGAGAAGTTGAACAGCGCCGTCTCCATGCCGTACGTGAACAGGATGTTGAGGAACGAGATGTACGCGTAGAATTCGATGTTGAGGCTGAACTCTCCGGGCCTTCCGAAAACGTACGTGAAAAAGAAGACGAGTACGAAGTTGATCGTTCGCCCGAGAATCGTCGGGAGACCGTACAGCGCCGTTTGCCCGGCAAGCTTCTTCAGCGGATTGGCACTCATTCTCCCGCGAAGTTGGCGGAAAATCGGGCAGGGGAGGTTGTCGTTAACGGTTTTTATACACGGCGGAAGGTTGAAATCGGAAATTCGTTCATTCGGGCATTTGTTCATTCGGAAATTCGGTTGTCATTCACTCGGTCAACATGCGGACCTTCGTCGTAATGAGCCATAACACAGACGAGTTTCCCGACTTCCCGAATGACCGAATAGACGATACTGCATATGCCCTATTTTTCGGGAGAGCCGTGTTGTTCATCTTTGCAGCAGGTGACTTTCTGCAACGCTGTTGCTTATTCATCTGAAAGCGAAAAAACACTTTGGCTTTCTTTTTGCTAACAGCCGGATGCCCCTGCAAAAAACAGGAGTTACGGCCGGTCCCCCGACCGAATAAATTCTAACTTTGTAACAATAACCTAAACCAACGCAAGTATGAAATCCTTGAAATTCGCAACGCTCTTCGGTGCGCTCAGCCTCGTATTTATGGGTTGCCCGTATGAGTCGAAAGTACCGATCGACGATCCTACCAATGGCAAAGGCGACAAAGCCCTTGTCGGCAAATGGGAAGAAAAAGGTTCCGACGATTATGAGTGGGGTGTTACCCTCGACGATAACACGTACCGCATCGAAAAGAAAAACCTCAAAGAAGGCGGCGACCCCACCGTCTACAAAGGATTTCTCTCTGACGTTTCCGGTGTAACGTTCATGAACGTATACGAGCTCAGCGATTACGAATCTTCTTCTGATCGTAAATACTGGCTCTACCGCGTAGAGAAAAAAGGTGAAGGCGACCGCGTGAAAATGCGCGCTGTTACCGACAACATCACCGAAGAATTCGCAAGCTCTGCTGAACTCAAAGCGTTCATCAAAAAGAACATGGAGATCAGCTTCTTCTACAACAAAGACGACGAGAAGACGTTCTACAAGAACGACTAATCCGCTTTGCCCCGATAAAAAAGCCGTCTCATCCGAGGCGGCTTTTTTTATGGGTGAAAATCCGATTGATGGTTAATGCTTTGTTTGCTATCCCCGTTTGTTCGAGCGGAGTCGAGAACCTTCTGCATTGAAATGAGAAAGGTTTTCGACTCCGCTCGAACAAGCAGCGCCAACACCATAAAAAAACCGGCTCCCTTGAGAGAACCGGTTTTTATATTGAGTACCGAAGTAAAAATTACACTTCGCAATCGATTATTTCCCTTTGAATTCCGCTTTGCGTTTCTCCATGAAAGCAGTCGCGCCTTCTTTGAAATCTTCCGTCGCGCAGCAGCGGCCGAAGGCATCCACTTCGTATTTGAAGCCGTCGATG
>CAMLEF010000008.1 GCA_946478675.1 uncultured Flavobacteriales bacterium
CCAGAACAGCGAATGGTTGAAGTGGCCGCCGCCGTTGTTGCGCACTGCCGGAGCATATTTCGAGATGTTCTTGCAGATCTCCTCGAGGGAGAGTTTCTCCGCATCGGTGCCGGCGATCGCGTTGTTCAGGTTCGTGACGTACGCCTGGTGGTGCTTGGTATGATGGATTTCCATCGTGCGCGCATCGATATGCGGCTCGAGCGCCGTATATGCGTAAGGAAGTTTGGGAAGTTCGAATGCCATAGGAATTTGATTTAAAGTTTAAGCATCCAAATATAGGAAATGACGGCAGGGGTGTGCGGAAAAAAGAATCGAAAATTTCTCTTATGAAATTGATTTTGACAATGACATCCGCGACGTTCGCTGCAGGATGCGGAGAATATTCCCGCATTCGTCATTCTGCTTTTTGCTACTTTAGCGTTCAAACCATCCGACAACAATGAAAAAGATCCTTGCTCTGGCCTGTGCCGCAATGCTCGTAACGGGTTTCATCTCCTGCGGACAATCTGAAGAAGAACGCAAAGCCGATTCTACCGAAGTGGCCAAAACCGCCACCAACATGAACGACGAAGCCGATAGCACGATCGCTGCAATGAATCACATGAATGATTCCATCGTTGCAGCCGGCAAAGCGGATTCCACGAAGAAAGCCGACTCTACAGTCAAAGCGCAGAAAAAATAATTGCATTTACAGCAAACGAAACAGGGAGCATCAACCGCTCCCTGTTTTTTTATTTCTTCAATTCTTCCAGCGCAATCTTCAGCACTTCGTCGGTATCGTTCCACACGATGAAATAACCGTCGTCGCCCCACACGCCGCGCGCGATGTTCGCTTTGATGTAACGTTTGATCATCGCCTGCGAACGGCGCAGCTGCATGTCATTTCTTTTTACGCCGTTCTTCTCCCCCGTTTCCACCAGCGCATTCAACAGCTCCTCCGTCACTGCGAACGACGTGCGGAATTTTTCCAGCCCCATCGTTTCGAGCTTCGACTTGTTTTTCGCGGTGTAATCGAGCGCCCAAATGGTAAAAATGTTTTTATAGAAAAGGCTGTTGAGATATTCCGAGCCGCCGGCCGTATCGAGCGGCACAAAAACATCGGGCATGATGCCGCCGCCGCCGTACACCACGCGACCGCCCGGCGTTTTGAATTTCAGCGAATCGTCGAAATGGATGCTGTCGCGGTTGAGCAGCTCGCCGTGCTTGAAACGGTTTTCTTCGTCGGCTTCGTACGCTGCCAAGCCTTTATCGTACGGCTTCTGGATGCAGCGGCCCGTCGGCGTGTAATAACGCGCAATCGTCAGGCGGAACGCGGAACCGTCGTTCAGGCGCTTCTCCTGCTGCACGAGACCTTTGCCGAACGTGCGGCGACCGATGATCAAACCACGATCATTATCCTGGATGGCGCCAGCAACAATCTCGCTGGCGGAAGCGGAATTCTCGTCAACAAGAATCGCGAGCGGCATTTTTTCATAACGCCCTTTCGACGTGGCCATCGTCATGTTCTCTCCGTCGACGCGGCCTTTCGTGTACACGATCTTTTTCCCTGCGGGAAGAAATTCATCGGCGATATCCGTGGCGGCAGAAAGATAACCGCCGCCGTTGCTGCGCAGGTCGAGGATCATTTTTTTCATGCCGAGCTGCGAAAGACTGTCGGCCGCTTTCATGAATTCGTCGTAGCTCGTTTCCGCAAAACGGCTCAGGCGGATGTAGCCCGTTTCCGCATCGGCCATGTACGCGGTTTCGACGCTGTAGATCGGGATGCTGCCGCGCGTGATGGAAACGGTGAACGGCAACGCTTTCGAAGGACGTTTCACCGTCACGACGACTTTCGTGTCTTTCGGCCCGCGCAGTTTTCCGCGCACGAATTTTTCAGAAGCGAATTTGCCGACGAGCAGCGTATCGTTCGCGCGGATGATGCGGTCGCCCGATTGCAGTCCCGCTTTTTCCGAAGGGCCGCCGGCGATCACGTCCATCACGACGAGCGTATCCCGCAGGAAATTGTATTCGATGCCGATGCCTTCGAAATTTCCCTGGAGCGGTTCGGTCATCGCTTTGATCTGGTCGGCGGTGAAATAATCGGAATGCGGATCGAGGCTCTGCAGCATGGCGACGAGCGTTTTGTCGGCGAGCTGGTCGGGATTCACGGTGTCGACGTAATTCTCCTGCACGAATTTGAGCACGGCGTTGATCTTGGCGATCGCTTCGCGCGAATCACTCACTTTGCCGGAGCCGTCGCGGTTGAAGCCGAAAGAGCCGCCCGACTGGAGGAAGCTGCCCAGCAGGATACCGGCAGCGAGCATGGCGCCGCAGAGCAGCGGCAGGAAAACAAACGGCTTGCGCATGGGTTAGACAGGTTGATAACGCACCACCTCTACTCCGAACTTCTGGAGGAAATCGACGCCTTCGTCGCTGGCGATGCCTTTGTACGCGGCGTAGGAATCTTTGTAGATGACTTTGCGGATGCCCATCGTGTAGATGATGCGCGCGCAGGCGATGCAGGGGGAAAGCGTGACGTAAAGCGTGGAGCCTTCCACGGGCACGTTATTTTTCGAAGCGTAGAGAATGGCGTTCTGTTCCGCATGCAGCGCCAGGGAGCAGCTGCCTTTGCTGTCGCGCGGGCAACCTACGCCGGGCCACTCGAGGTCGCAGTTGTGCGTGCCGGCGGGCGGGCCGTTGTAGCCGAGGGAAATGATGCGGGTGTCTTTGGTGAGCACGGCGCCGACTTTCGCCTTGACGCAATGCGCGCGCAGGGCGAGGTTTTCCGCGAGCTCCATGTAAATTTCGTCGAAGGAAGGACGGTGGCCGGTGATGCTCATAGCTGAATGGGAATCCAAATTTCGGCTTTTTTTCAGCGCGAAGGTGCGGCGGGGCGCGAATGTATCGGAGGAAGCGGCGTTGCTAACAATTTTTGGCGGAGCGGAAGGGTTTGCCACGGATTACGCGGATGACGCGGATTATAAGCTGTCATCGCGTAATCTGCGGCTGCCTGCTATTCACCGAAGAATAGTTTTTGCGCGCTCGGCGGGAATCGGTATTTTCGCATCCCGATCTACGCAAATGCCTCGGTGGCGGAATCGGTAGACGCGATGGTCTCAAACACCATTGTCTTCACGGACATGCCGGTTCGAGTCCGGCCCGGGGTACTTGCCGCTTAATTTAATTAGGCGGCATTTTTTGTTTTATGCTGTAGAATTTTGTCGATTATTTATTCGCAAAAAAGGGCAAAATTGCTTTAACCCATGAGAAGATTAGCAATGTACGTGTTTCATATCCATTATCGCAGTTCATTACAGGTCGTATCCTATGGAGAAAGGATTTGGATTACCGGACCGACATTTATGATGACGTGTTAAAAGCGGTCGACAAGAAAATTAATCCCCGGTATTTGTGCGTTTTGGATACGTTCTATCCGGATCAGCAGCCATCGGATACAATCCTGAATGAGAAGTGGAAACTCATTAGCTAATCAGCCTTGATGTTATGCCCCAACCCAGAACGCACTCGTGAATTCTTAAAACGAATACCCGACCACTTATACCTGTTAGATTATAGCGAAATCAAAATCGATTGCAATCACAATTTGCCAGCCGTTCCCATTTCAGTAATTGATTTTACCAACGCCCCTTTTTTCTTTAAACAATTTGATCGAGTTGATAAACGAAATTTAATTTATCGAGCCAGACTTTTACCTGAAAATCAAACGAGGTATGGCAACGTTTCAGTGATTTCGTATGTTTCCAAGGAACACCAACATAAGATAGATTGTAGCCAATCTGTCATCACACCATTAGGAGTTTTAATCACTGTTGACATCCAGGCAAATTGTATCTTGGTGAGATCTATGACAGATGAAAGCAAAAAAATAAACCCGGATGAAAAAAAATAAAAAAAAGTATTCTTTGTTTTTATCACTGTTGCTCTTGCTTATCCATACAAGCGGATACACGCAAAAAATTCAAGTAGCTTATTCTTCCAATGCATTCGCAGGACCGTTTTCAGGAAAGGTCATCTTATATCTTTCGAAGTATTATAAAACGCCCAAAGACCTTACAAGCAATTCTCCCCCTTTCTGTTGTTTCGCCATCACAGTAAAAGACATAAAACCGAATACAACCGTTGTGTTCGATGATGCGGCGTTGGCTTATCCGGAAAAATTATCCGACATCGAACGTGGAACCTATTACGCGCAGGTTGTGTGGGATCGCAACACCGGCGGGCGCAACATCGGAAATAGTCCTGATAATATGTACAATACTTTTGTGAAACTCAACTTCACTAAAAATTTCACACAAACTTTTTCCATTCGTTGCGATTCGGTAATTCCGCATCCAGTGTTCAAAGAAATGCCATTCATGAAAGAAATTAGAGTGCATTCCGTTCCGCTTACTTCATTCTATAAAAGAGAAACGACTATCAATGCAGCTGTCAATCTACCTGCCGAATATTATTTGGATTCAACACGCGAATTTCCGGTCCAGTTTGTCATACTTGGTTATGGGGGCGATTATATGTGGAACTCCGGTCTCGAATTAAAAAGCTGGCCGCTCGATTCTATTGCAAACATCACGGTGATCCTCGATGGCAATTGTCCATACGGTCATTGCACGTATGCCAACAGCGTGAACAATGGTCCCTGGGGCGATGCGCTCATCAACGAATTCATTCCAGCGTTGGAAACAAAATTTCGCTGCAATGGTGCACGTTTGGTTACAGGTCATAGCAGCGGAGGGTGGGCTTCGCTGTGGTTGCAGATCAATTACCCAAATACATTTGCAGGTTGTTGGGCAAGTTCTCCCGATCCTGTTGACTTTCGATGCTTAGAGCGCACTAATATATATCAAGACCAAAATATGTTTTACGATAAGGACTCTGCGTTAAGCCGGGATGGAGAGGTTGGCGGATTCTTACCGTGGATTTTCAAGAAAGATGATTACCGGATAGAAAATGTATTATGTCGTGGAATGCGGTTTGGGGAATGAAACAGGAAACCGGTATGCCCGAATCCATTTGCGATATGAATACCGGGACCATCGACAGTAATGTTGTTTCACATTGGAAGAATTATGACATCTCTCTTTTTTTGCGAACACATTGGGCGACATTGCAACCGCTCATTGATGACAAAATCAGAATTACCGTAGGGACGTCCGACAATTTTGCGCTGAATGAATCTGTGAAATTGCTGGAGGAAGAAATGAAAAAACTGAATTCACATTTTGAGTTCGCCTATTATCCCGGTGATCATTTCACTATATGGACCAATAAAGAATATGAACCGGAAGGTGAGCATTTTCTTGCTGAAAAATATTCTGAATGGTTAGCCCAGCATCCGGCTTCGAAAAAATAAATAATCAAGTAGCTTTTCTAAAGTATTGTTCATTCTTGCTTTAATGATTGGATGAAAAACGACGACTCCGTTAAAGAGATCACCATTGCTGCAATCCGCCGCAAGACAATAGATATCGATAGCTGGAGTCGCACAAAATTTATTGATTCGTTTCCTTCGGATCTAGAACCCTTAGACAAAGAGCTCCCTGTTGTATACTTCAAAATTGACACTCAATACTGGACGCATATAACCACTCAACGCATTATCGGGCAATTGGAATCTGCTGAGCAGGACGTTTCTTTTGAAGAGCTTGATGATGTTATCTGGGGTTTTTATAACGACACTAAAAACGACAAAACTATTTTCCGCGTCACCGATGTATACGGTGAACAAAAAGACTTTTACATGGAAACGGGGTTTCCCGCAATGGCGTTTGTATATGGTATTCGGACAATAAACCGTTTGATAAAATCAGGCACCGCTGAATAAAACACAATAGCATGACTAAAAACCATTTGCTCCGCATGGACAACGTCGGCATCGTCGTAGAATCTCTCGATGACGCGATCGCTTTTTTCACGGAGCTCGGCATGAAACTCGAAGGCCGCGCCATGATCGAAGGCGAATGGGCGGGACGTGTTACCGGACTGGGCAATCAGCAAGTAGAGATCGCCATGATGCAGACACCCGACGGGCACAGCCGCCTCGAGCTCTCGCGGTTCATCGCTCCTGAAGTGATTGCGGATCATCGCAAGGCGCCGGTGAATGCGCTCGGTTATCTGCGCGTCATGTTTGCGGTTACCGAACTCGATGACGTGCTCGCGCGGCTGGACAAACTCGGTGCGGAGCTCGTTGGTGAAGTGGTGAATTACCAGAACGTTTATCGCCTTTGCTACGTGCGCGGACCGGAAGGAATTCTCATCGGCCTGGCGGAAGAGCTGAGCAGTAAGCTCACCGTGTGATTGATCAGCGAATAACTTCGGAGCAATTTCTTAATTTAAACCCTGATAATTTTTTTGAATTGCGGGAAACATATGCACGACAACCTTGACCCCCAACAAAACGAAATACTCTTTTACAGTACGCCGGACGGAGGTGTGCATGTCGAAGTCTTTTTCCGTGAGGAATCTTTTTGGCTCAGCCAGAAGAAAATGGCGGAATTGTTCGGCGTCGATGTAAGAACTGTCAATGAACATCTGCAAAATATATTCAGTACCAACGAACTGCAACGCGAGTCAACTATCCGGAAAATCCGGATAGTTCAGAAAGAAGGTAATCGCGATGTTGCCCGCGACGTGGATTATTATTCCCTGGACGCCATCATTGCGGTCGGTTATCGTGTTAATAGCTATCAGGCTACACAATTTCGCATCTGGGCAACGCAAACACTGCGAACCTTTATCATTAAAGGTTTTGTCCTGGACGATGAGCGGTTAAAGCAAGGGAAGCGCTTCGGCAAAGATTACTTCGATGAGTTACTCGAGCGCATCCGCGAAATCCGCGCCAGCGAGAGACGTTTCTACCTGAAAATAACCGACATCTACGAACAATGCAGCATCGACTATAACAAGACGGCAGCTATTACACAGACTTTTTTTAAGACCGTTCAGAATAAATTTCATTGGGCGATTACAGGGAAAACTGCGGCACAGCTGATCGCGGAACGGGCCGATGCTTCGAAACCAAATATGGGACTGCAAACCTGGAAGAATGCTCCTTCCGGTAAAATCCTGAAGAGCGATATCGGCGTAGCCAAAAATTATTTGGCGGAAAAAGAAATCAAAGAATTGGAGCGCATTGTCTCTATGTATCTCGACTATGCAGAAAACCAGGCCGCGCGTCAAATCGCGATGAAAATGTCCGATTGGGTGGAGAAACTGGATGCCTTCCTGCAATTCAACGAATACCAGATTTTGAAAGATGCCGGAACAATCCGTCATGACGTGGCCATCACACTCGCAGAAAAAGAGTATGAAAAGTTCCGTGTTGTGCAGGACCAGAATTTCGAAAGTGATTTTGAGAAAGAAGTGAAGAAACTCGGGAAAGAAACCAACGCGGAAAAGAAGAACCGAAAGAAATAAAGAACTTTAAGCAGTGTTCTTTTCCATTTCACCTGCTTCAGCCACTGTGCCTTTATCATAAAGCCTATTTAGTACTTAACATTATCCATGCAATTCGATCCGCACAATCCCATCGTCCAGCTTTGCCTCAAAGGCATGGACCTCGAAACAAAAGATCAACCGGAAGAAGCATTGAAGATCTTTCTGCAGGCGTGGAACGAAGCAACCAACGATTTTGAAAAATTCCTGGCGGCCCATTTTGTCGCGCGACGCCAGCGGGAGATTCGCGAAAAATTAAAATGGCTCGAATCGGCATTGCAGTCGGCGCTGAGCGTGAATCGTGAAAATGTCGGCAGCGCGTTGCCTTCCCTCTACCTGAACATCGCGAATTGCTACGAAGAATTGAACGATGCTTCTCACGCGGCAGAATATCGCGCAACGGGAAATGCGCTGATGGAAAACTTGTCCGACAAAGGCCCGTTCTATCACGGCACGAGAGCGGATTTGAAAGTGGGCGAGCTGCTCACGCCCGGCGCGATCTCGAATTACGATTCGAAAGTCACGATGAACCATATTTATTTTACGGCGCTGGTGAACGGCGCCGGTCTCGCTGCTGCGCTGGCAAAAGGTGAAGGCCGCGAACGCGTGTACATCGTGGAGCCGACCGGAAATTTCGAGAACGATCCGAACGTGACCGACAAAAAATTCCCGGGCAACCCGACGCGCTCCTATCGCAGCACTTCGCCGCTGAAGATCGTCGGTGAGGTCATGGAATGGATACGAATCACGCCGGAGCAATTGCAGAAATGGCGCGAGAAGCTGGCGAATAACAAAGGAGAGATCATCAATTAACGCCTGCTTCACCCGCAAAAAATCGTAGCGTTTATTCTACACTGAAAACGCAAATACACTCCGTAATTGACGCAATCGCCCATTGTGCTGTAGCTGATGCCCCGGTAATTTTGTCTTTGTCAAACCGCTAAAACTTAAAGACCATGTCAGGCAACACCGTCAAATTACACCGCGTGCTCAAAGCAGCACCTGAAAAAGTATTCCGCGCTTTCACCGATGCCAACGCCATGGCCGCGTGGCTTCCTCCTTGCGGATTTGTATGCGTCGTTCACGAGATGGACGTGCGCGTGGGCGGCGGCTTCCGCATGTCGTTCATCAATTTCTCCACGGGCAACGGCCATTCGTTCGGAGGAAAATACCAGGAAGTAAAACCGAACGAGTTCCTGAAATATTCCGACAAATTCGACGATCCGAATATGCCCGGCGAAATGACGACTTCCGTTACGCTGAAAAAAGTTTCCGTCGGAACGGAGATCAGCATCACGCAGGAAGGCATCCCGGCGATGATTCCCGTCGAAATGTGCTACCTCGGCTGGCAGGAATCGCTCGACAAGCTGATGCGCCTCGTGGAACCGGTGATCCCGGACGGACAATAAGCGTTTTCACCGAAACGTTGTCACGAAACCATCACAGTTATCTTTCGCAAACATGAACGTACAGGAACAGATCCAAACCTACATCGACAGTCAGCCGGAAGCGAAACGCAACGATATGCAAACGTTGCATTCGCTCATCCGGAAAACGCTTCCGAAAGGAAAACTGTGGTTTCTCGACGGTAAAGACAGCGCAGGAAAAACGGTTACCAATCCGAACATCGGCTATGGCGCTTACACGATGAAATACGCCGATGGAAAAACGCGCGAGTTTTACCAGGTGGGCCTGAGCGCCAACACGACCGGCATTTCGGTGTACATCATGGGCCTCGACGACAAAACGTACCTGCCGGAAACGTACGGGAAGAAGCTGGGCAAAGCGAGCGTCACCGGCTACTGCATCAAATTCAAAGCGCTGAAAGATATCGACACGGCTGTGCTGCAGGAGGCGATCCGCGACGGCAGCAGCAGGAGCAAATAACTTCTGCTATCATCGTGTGATTACGAGGCCGCATTGTACCGCGACTTGTAATCCACCGGCGACAATCCGGCCACGCGGCTGAACACTTCACGGAATGCTTTCGTATCGGAATACCCGACTTCGTACATGACTTCGCTGACGGTTTTTCGCGTCGTCTCCAATGAGCGTTTGGCGGCTTCGACTTTCACGCGCTGCAGGTAATCGAGCGGCGTCATGCCCGTGGCCTTGATGAAGCGACGATCGAAATTCCTTCTGCCGAGATGAAATTTTTCCGCGAGGAATTCCACGGAAATTTTCTGCGGGTAATGTTTTTCCATGTACGCCTGGGCGCGCAGGATCACTTCGTCGCTGTGTTTTTTCTGGCCGGTGAAAATAGCGAACGGCGATTGCATTTGCCGGTCCATGTCGACCTGGAACATTTTCGCGCAATAAACAGCGGTCGTACGGTCGTAATATTTTTCAATGAGCAGCAGCGCCAGGTTCAGGAACGAATACGCGCCGCCATTCGTGTAAACGCCCGATTCATGCGTGATCAGCTTTTCTTCTTTCAGGTCGACACCCGGGAACGCCTGGCGAAAAGCCGCCGCGTGCGCCCAATGTGTGGAACAGGTTTTCCCTTCGAGAATGCCGGTTTGTGCAAGCATAAAAATTCCGCTGCACATGCTCGCCACTTCTGCGCCTAAGCGATATTGTTTCCCGATCCAGCGGATAATCGCTTTGTTTCCTTTCTGAATATCAGCGGCTGTGCGGATCCCGGAAGGCGGAACGATGACGAGGTCCGTTCGCTTCAACGTGGAAAGATGCACTTCCGGCTGCAGCGTGATCCCGGCTTTGCTGAAACGCACTTTATCGGAAACGCCCGCGGTTTGCACGAGGTATTTTTCTTCTTTTCCATTCCGCAGCTGGAATTGATTGGCTTCGCGGAACATTTCCCAAACGCCGGCAACCGTGGCGATCGTGCCCATGTTGACCGGGCCGTCGGGAACAAGAATGGTGATGTGTTTCATAGGAGGATTCAAATGTACGTTTTCGTGATTGTCCAAATCAACCCGTGCGTATGTCCATTTTACACATTCTGAAGGGGCATACCGGACTATACATTTGTTGTGAGAAATATCTGTTACCATGACAACCGATTTTACAACTACGCTGCTGGTCGATCAATCGCCGCAGGACGTTTACAGCGCAATCACCAACGTGCGCGGCTGGTGGAGCGAGAACATCGAAGGCCCGACAGAAAAGCTGAACGATGAATTCTTTTACCAGTACAAAGACGTGCACAGCTGCAAAATGAAAATTACCGAAGCTGTTCCGGGAAAAAGGATCGTGTGGCTCGTGCTGGAAAACCAGTTCAGCTTTACGCAGGATAAAAGCGAATGGAAAGGCAACCGCATCGTGTTCGACATTGCTGGAAAAGACGGGAAGACGCAATTGACATTTACGCAAATCGGGCTGGTCCCGGCGTATGAATGCTATTCCGTTTGCCAGGATGCGTGGACGAGCTACATCCAGGGCAGCCTGAAGAATCTCATCGTTACGGGAAAAGGCAATCCCAACACGCGCGAGCATGATCTGAATAAAGAGCTGATCGAAAAATGGGGACTTCCCGTCAAATAATTTATCCAATGAAAAAACAAAGTTTCAGCTACCGTTTTACGACGCCTCAATCACCGGGAAAAGTTTTTGAGCGACTGCAAAACATCCCGCAATGGTGGTCGGGATTGTTCAACGAAACGATCGAGGGAAAAAGCGCGCAGACGGATGACGAGTTTACCTTCAGCGCCGGGGAAGGAATGCATTTCTCGAGACAAAAGCTGGTGGAGCTCGTTCCCAACCGGAAAATCGCCTGGCAGGTCACGGACAGCAAGCTCACCTTCCTGGAAAATACGAGCGAATGGAACGGCACGAAACTGCAGTTCGATTTGTCTTCTGACGGGAAAATAACCACGGTTACGTTCACGCACGATGGGCTCGTTCCGCAAATGGAATGCTACGGCAACTGCTCTTCCGCCTGGACGGGTTATCTCGAAAAGCTGGAGAAGGCGCTGAGCTGATTTACTCTTCGCGCCCGTGTAACTTGTCCGGGTTGCGCATGTACAGCAAGCGCGCAATCTGCCGCTCGTCCGCATCCACGTACACCAGCGAATCCCACGCGCCGGAATCCTTGCGGAACAGCAGCATCGCCGGCGCGCCGTTGACGAACACGTGGCGGTAACCGTACAGCTCCGCCTTTCCATCCGGAAGCTGCATCACGCCGAAAAGGAACTTCAGCACTTTCTCGAAACCGAACAACGGCTTGAGCGCAGCCGCACGTTTTCCTCCGCCGTCGCTGTAGAGCTCGATGTCGTTGCGCAGCAAATGCTCCAGCGAGGAACGGTCCTGCTGCGCGAGTGAAAACAGGAACGCTTCGGTCAGCGCGCGGTGACGTTCCGGGTCGACGGGGCGTGTGGTGGTGCGGCGCAGCCTTTCGTGCGCACGGTGCAGCAGCTGGCGGCAGTTTTCTTCCGCCATTCCCGTGAGCTCCGCGATGTGGCTGTATTCCTCCGAAAAACTTTCTCGCAGGATGAACACGGCGCGCTCGGCGGGATTCAGTCGCTCGAGCAAAAACAGCAAACCGTATTCGATCGTCGGAGAAGGATCCGGCTCGAAGGTGATGAGTGGTTCCGGCAGCCACGGTCCGGTGTAGCGTTCGCGCAGCGCCTTCAATTCTTCCAGCCGTTTGATGCTGCGGTTGATCGTCATGCGCGCGAGGTATGCCTTCGGATCGCGGGCCTGCTCCACGGAAATCCATTTTTCGAAAACGTCATGCACAATGTCTTCCGCATCTGCCGCAACACCGAGCATGTTGTAGGCGATGCGGAAGAGATAAGGCCGTAGCGCGAGAATTTCCGCTGATAATTCCATGAAGTAAACGGAGCGTGCTGCAAAAGTAACAAGACCGCACGCCGTCGCCGCAATTACGCGCTTCTTTTCTTCGCGATGTCGCAGAGCATATCGGAATGAATGTTGAGCCCGATATTGCCGATGTTGTAATAGAATTCCGTCGACGTCACCCAGACGATCTCGCAGATGGAGCGCTCGTCGTAATGCGCGGCGAGCCGGTCGAATGTTTCTTTGTCCATTTTGCGGTCGCGCGCAAGCATGGTGACGTAATCGAGCAATGCTTTTTCTTTCGCGGAAAAAAGCGTGCTGTGCGTGTAGTCGTTTAACGCGTCGAACTTCGCCTGGTTCATCGAGCTCATGATCGTAAACGCGCGGCCGATGTCGATGCAGAAGAGGCAGACGTTGAGGCGCGCCACCTGTTCGCGGATGAGCATCACGGTTTCCGGCGGCAGCAGCAGCTTCTTGTCGAGCTGGCCGATCTTCCCGGAAAACGAACCGAACGCCAGCGGCATGCGCGCGGCCGTCACTTTCACCGGCGTAATCACTTTGCCGAAACGTTTTCGCGTGAAGAAATAGAGCAGCCGCATGATGAATCCGTTCGGCGCTTCAATCGGTGCAAGAAAAGGAGTGTCCATAAGATTTGTTTTTGATGACACCCTTAAGAGTGCGGAACGGCGGTTTTGTGACAACCTGCGCTGAAATTTATTCCGCTGTGTCCCAAAACGATGCGGAGATTTCTTTGGAAACGTTGTCGCGAACGAAAATTATACCGAACAGTATTTTCTTAACTTTGTACCGATTTCACGACCATGTCCAAAGCAGAACGCACCCGGCAATTCATCATCGAGAAGACGGCTCCCGTTTTCAACGCGAAAGGTTATGCGGGCACGTCGCTCAACGACATCGTGGAAGTCACCGGCCTGACGAAAGGCAGCGTGTACGGCAACTTCGGGAACAAAGACGAAGTGGCGCTCGCGGTGTTCGATTATAATTTCGGCAGGATCTCCGCTTACATCCGCGAACGGGTGCATGCCCGCGACACGGCCATCGGCAAGCTGCTCGTGTACCCGGAAGTGTATCGCGATTTCCTGAAGATCGGTTTTCTCAAAGCGGGTTGTCCCGTACTCAACACCGCCACCGAAGCCGACGACACGCATCCTGCGCTGCGCGAAAAAGCAGTGAACGCCCTCAAGACCTGGCGCTATTACCTCGAGAAAATCGTGGCGCGCGGCATTGCCGACAAAGAGCTCAAAGCTTCCGCGAAACCTGCCGAAGTCGCTTCACTCGTCATGACGCTCATCGAAGGCGCGGTGATGATCGCGAAGGTGACCGGGAAAACCGCGGAGCTTCACGTGGCGATGGACCATCTCGAAAAAATCATTCGCGATCTCGAACGATAAAATTTTTTAAACCTGATTATACCGATCGGTATATTAAACAGAAACCCTATGAAAGACGAATTTATCGTAGCCGCCCGACGCACGCCGATCGGCAGTTTTCTCGGCAGCCTCTCCGACACTTCCGCCACAGAGCTCGGCGCTGCGGCCATTCGCGAAACACTCGCTGCGGCAGGAATTGCTCCTTCGGAAATTGATTCCGTGTACATGGGCAACGTGCTTTCCGCGAACCTCGGCCAGTCGCCCGCGCGGCAGGCGGCGAAATTTGCGGGCATTCCCGATGAGACGGACGCAACGACGATCAACAAAGTGTGCGCGGCAGGAATGAAAGCCGTCATGCTCGGTGCGCAACAGATCCAGCTGGGACTGGAAGATCTCGTCATTGCAGGCGGAATGGAAAGCATGAGCAACGTGCCGCATTACGCGATGCTGCGCAAACAAACGAAGCTCGGCGATGAACTGATGGTCGATGGCTTGCAGAAGGACGGCCTCACGGACGTGTATCATCACGTGCACATGGGTCGCATTGCGGAAATGTGCGTGCGCAAATTCGGTCTCACGCGCGAACAGCAGGATGCGTATGCTTTACAATCGTACGAGCGTGCGCAGCAGGCGACGAAAGCCGGGAAGTTCCGCAACGAGATCGCGCCGTTCGCAGTGAAGCGCAAAGAAGGCGAAACGCTGCTGCAGGAGGATGAAGACATTTACAAGATCATTCCGGAAAAGATGACGAAGCTGAAGCCGACGTTTGAAAGCGAAGGCACGATCACTGCTGCCAACGCGAGCAATCTCAACGACGGCGCAGCGGCCCTGCTCCTCGCTTCGGAGGAGGCTGTGATGAAATATCATCTTCATCCCATCGCGCGCATCGTGGCGTATGCAGATGCCGCACAGGCGCCCGAATGGTTTACCACTGCGCCTTCCGTCGCTTTGCCGAAAGCGCTGCAACGTGCGAACCTCACGCTCGCCGATATTGATTACTTCGAGATCAATGAAGCGTATGCAGCGGTGGCGCTGGCGAATCAATCGCTGCTGGGCATCGACGGCAGCAAGGTGAACGTTTACGGCGGCGCGGTGGCGATGGGACATCCGCTCGGCGCTTCGGGCGCACGCATTCTTTGCACGCTGCTTTCGGTGCTGCAGCAGGAAGGCGGTCGTTACGGCGCGGCGGCCATCTGCAACGGCGGCGGCGGCGCATCGGCAGTCATTCTCGAAAAACTCAGCGCATGAAATTTTCGCTCGAACACACACTGGAAATTCTCGAACGCACGCCCGGTACGCTGAGCGCGATGCTCGCAGGCATTTCGCCGGAATGGACGAACACGCCGGAAAACGCAAACAGCTGGGATGTGAAAACCGTGATCGCGCATCTTGTGCAATGCGATCTCACGCTGTGGATGCGGCGGCTGAATATTATACTGTCCGATCTTCCCGAGAGAAAGTTCACGCCGAATGATCCGGCCTTCTTTTCGGAAATCGTGCAGGGAAAAAGCTGCGACGAATTGCTCTCGCTGTTTCAAAAAGTGCGCAGCGAAAATTTATCTGTTTTACGGCAATTTCATCTCGACGAATCACATTATGGTAAAACCGCTATTCACCCCGAATTCGGCGAAGTGAAATTGTCGCAGCTACTCTCGACGTGGACGGCGCACGACCTCAGCCATCTTGCTCAGGTTTCCCGCATCCTGGCGAAACAATACACCGAAAACGTCGGGCCGTGGATCGCCTACTTGAAGATCCTTAAAGCGTAATTTTGCATCAGCAGTTCTTCACTTCCAAAAACGATACCTATGGAAAACGGTTATCTCGAAAGCGTCACGAAGCAGTTTGAATATTACAAGCTGCTCGGCGAAAAAACGATTGCGCAATTGCCGGATGAAAAATTATTCTGGCAGTTCAACGAAGAAAGCAACAGCATCGCGACCATCGTTAAGCACCTCGGCGGGAACATGCTTTCTCGCTGGACGGATTTCCTCACGAGCGACGGCGAAAAATCGTGGCGGAACCGCGACGGCGAATTCGAAAACGATCTCCGCACGAAAGAAGAAGTCATGAAATGCTGGAACGACGGCTGGAATTGTTTTCTCGGCGCGCTGCAATCGCTGAAAGAAGAAGATCTCGGCAGGATCATTTACATCCGCAACCAGGGCCACACGGTAATGGAAGCGATCAACCGGCAGCTGGCGCATTACCCGTATCACGTCGGGCAAATCGTTTTCGTCGGCAAGATGATCGCGGGCGAAAGCTGGCAATCGCTGTCGATCCCGAAAGGAAAATCCGGCGCGTTCAACGCAGAAAAATTCGCGAAAGAAAAGCACCGCGAGCATTTCACATCCGAGTTTCTCAACGAGAAGAAAAAAGACCAGCAATAACGTTTTATTTCAACTATCGACAGTATGCAAACGCTTATTAAAACAGCCTTATTCATCGGCATCACCTGCTTCGCGGGACAAGCCGCCGTCAAAACCGTAAACGGGTTTCATCACGTGGAAAGTGTTGCCGCGGAGGACCGTTTTCTCTATGCCGGCGATATCGGCAGCAAGATGGATCCTTCCGCCAAAGACGGCGACGGAAAGATCTGGAAGCTGGACAACAACGGGAAAGTGATCGACTCCACGTTCGCGAAAACCGTTCTGAACGCGCCGAAAGGACTGGCGATCCATAATCATTTGCTTTTCCTCACGGACATCGATCGCATCGTAGCGCTCGATCTTTCTTCCGGCGAGAAAAAATACGAGATCAGCTTTTCCGGCGATGCAGCGTTCCTGAATGATATTGCCGTGAAAGACGATTCCACGCTGTTCGTTTCCGCAACGGACAAAAACAAAATTTTCCGCGTGAACCTGCATTCGAAGAAATACGAGGCGTTCAATTTCGGTTACGAGCTGGCCGGCGCGAACGGGCTGGCGTACGACGGCGCAAAAGATCGTTTATATGTCAATGGAATGGGCAACGACAAACAGCCGAAAGGCGTGATCGGTTACGTCGATCTTGCGGCGGAAAAATTCACGCGCATCGGCACGGGGGAAGGATTGTACGACGGCATGGCGCTCGACGCGAAGAACAATATGCTTTACGTCAGCGACTGGGTGGCTTTCGAGAAGAAAGGGCAGATCGTTTCCATCGACCTGCGCACCAACACGATCGGCGAAGTCAGGCTCGCAACGCCGTTGGCCGGGCCTGCTGATTTCACGATGAGCAACGGAAAGCTCGTGGTCCCGGAGATGATGGCCGGCACGATCGTTTTCATCAGCAACTTCAGGAAATAAGAAGGTAAGCGCGCATAAAAAAATGGCTACTCATCCGGGGGTAGCCATTTTTTTGTGATCGTATCTTACTCTTCGTTCGCCGCGGCGAAATTTTTGCCGAGACGTTTGCGTCCGCGCTTTTGCTTTTTGAAAGCGAGCACTTCCGCTTCGGAGTATACTTTGTTCCGACCTTCTTTGTGGAACTTCAGGAAACCCCGCTTTTCGTAGTGGATCAGCGTAGCCGGGCTGATGCGAAGCATCTTCATGACGTCCTGGCTGTACACTTTATCGCTGATATCGCGCGGCGGAAGCGCTTTGGCCGGGGCGGCGCCGGGCTTACCGTTGCGAAGTTCTTTTTTGATGGCGCGAAGTTCCTTCAGGATCAGGTTGAAGACCTGGAGGTCGATCGTAAATCTTGTTTTCATCCGGGAAATAGTTAATTAAGGCCGCAAAATACAAAACTCACCAGTTGAAATACCATTTATTTAAATTTTCATCTGTTTATATTCCGCGCGATCCGGTTTTCACTTACATATTGCAACGATAAGTTTTCAATTATTATTTACACCTGCGCGGGTTGCTTTTTCACCTCTTCATAAAATTTCGCAAACGACACTTGCATATACGGCGCAAGCCACAGGAAGCCGATGCCGAGTGTAAGAATGCACAACAGCATCCAGCCGAAAAAGCTCCAGCACAAACCGAAATATTTTGCTTTATAACCATACATCATGCGCTCACTTTTGCGCAGCGCGTCCATCGGTGCAATGGTTTTGTCTTCGAGAAGAATGTAGAACGTTTGCGAATAGGCAATCGCTTTGATGATGCCGGGAACGATCAGCAGCAATGACCACAGGAAAATAAATACCGACATCAATAAATACGTCAGCAGCGTTCTTGAAAATTCGTTGAAACCATCGAACAACCTGGAGAGCGTCGGTGTTTCTCCGCGCGCCAGCATCAATGAAATTTTCGCAATGCCGTATAACATCGGCCCGCCGAGGATCAGCGAGATCACCGGAGCCACCGGGAAGCTTCTTCCACCTGCAGAAAAGCTTCCGGTAATGATGAAGTAAATGAACCAGGCGAGCACGGCAAAATCCCATTTGCCTTTCAGCGCTTCCTGCGCCTGCTCTCTTATTTGTTTATTCGGAGTGATCATGTTGCGGAATTGTTTCCTGCAAAATTGATTTTTGCTCGATGGAACGCACATGATTTCCCGCATCTTCAACAAGGACATTGCTCACTTCTCCTGCAGCGGACAACGGATCGCTCAGCGGAAGAACCAGCGGAAATAAAGCAGCAGCACGATCCAGAGCGCGCCGAGAAAATGCCAGTACTTCGCCAGCATCTCGATCCGCGTCGCTTCGAGGCGATCGGAGAAATACACGACGCTGCGCACATCATCGCCACGCACGTTCACGGCACGGAACATCGCGAGAAAAAGAAAGACGAGCCCGCCGCCCAAATGCAGCACATGCAATCCCGAAATCACGAAGAGAAACGCCCCGGCCGGCGATGCCTGCGCCCCGTTTTCCGAAGGCACGTCGTAAAGTGTGATGCCGCTCTCCCAGAGCTGCGTCCAGCCGAAATATTGCAGCACCGTGAAGACGAGCGCGAGGGCCATGGTCAGCATCAGTGAATTCAGCAGCTTCCGGCTATCGTCGCGACGGTAAGCGCGCCAGGCGGTTTCAATGGTAAAGCTGCTGGTGATGATTACCACCGTGCTTCCCCAGAACGCTTTCGGGAACGGCTTTCCATGGAGCAGCGTCCCGGGATGATAGAAGGCGAACAGCACCATCATCGTAAAAAACAGCATCACAATTCCCGCGATCGCCACGTAGATCAGCACCTTCAGCGGATGTTTCTGCTGCGCCCTGTCGAAAATATTTTTCTTCTGTGGAACCATGACGATGTGCTGATGTGCTAATGTGCTGATGTGCCGATGGAAATTGTATTTGAAGTTAAAATTCAATTTTCACATTTCCATTTGTTGGGGATTATTCGTGTTGATCGTGCTGCTAAATGTGGCGCGTTGCGCTTTTCCATAAAAAGCTAAATCGTAAAACCCGAAAGGTTTTAAAAACCTTTCGCGTCTTATGCACGGGCGCGTGCGTGAGAGAGAGCTGCGTGCGTAGCATTCACCTGCTGCAAGTGTCAATCGCATAACCCGAAAGGTTTTAAAAACCTTTCGTGTCTTGCGCAGGCGCGTGCGTGCGAGGACTGCGATCGTAGCATTCGCCTGCGACAAGACCCAAATCACAAAACCCGAAAGGTTTTAAAAACCTTTCGCGTCTTACACACCTGCGCATCCACCCGCGTACAGCAACAATCGCAGTTTCCCTACCTGCTGCAGCATTCCACCCCGCCATCCAAGGCATCCTCAAAACATCATCAGCATATCGGCATATTGACCCATCGGCATATCATCCCATCGGCATATCGGCACATTATCCCATCTTTGCCCATGCTCCGCCGCTACCTCCTTCCCCTCCTGCTGCTCCTCTCCCTCCCCGCCCTCGCCCGGCGCTGCGAGACGAAAGTGCTGCGTGGCCTCAGCGACGAAAAAGCGACGCAATGGCAAACGGTAGAGATCGGCCTTCGTTTTCCTTCCGAAGAACGGCTGTACCGAATGTTCCTCGAAGATCATTCCAAAGGATTGAACCCGTATGCTTCCGCTTCGGTCTGGCTGCAATTCGTCTGCCACGGCAAAAGCTATTACGCGCCGGCGTTTTACATGGAAGAAGCGGCTGCGGATGAAAGCGTCAACAATTACGTTCCGTATCCTTCCGAATGGCCGTGGCGGGTGCGCTTCGCCGTTCCCGATACCGGCACCTGGGATTGCTTCGTACTCACCGGCGATTCGTTGTCCATGGCCGTCCCGCAGCCTTCGGGAATTCGTTTTTCTGCGACGCCGGGAAAAGAGCACGGTTACCTGCGCGTAGCTGCCGATCAGCGCCATCTCGAATTCAGTGATCGCACGCCGTTCTTTGCCATCGGGCAGAACATCGCGTGGGCGGAAACGGAAGCGTTGCATGGATTTGCCGGTCCGCCGCCACAGTTTGTCTCCGGCTATTCCGAAACGTATCACAGCCTGTCGAATCTCGGCGACAACGGCGGCAATTACGTCCGCATTATCATGTCACTGTGGAGCACCGCCATCGAATGGGAAGAAGCCGGCGTGTATCACCAGGGACATGCGGCGGCGCTCGACAGCATGATGCGCATCTGCGAAGCGAAAGGCTTGTACGTTCATCTCTGTCTCGAGATGCAGACGGGTTACCAGTCGTATGATCCGAAATACAACTGGAGCAAGAACCCGTACAAGCGAAAGCTCAACTTACAAAGCCCGCTCGAAGTGCTGACGAACGATTCGGCAAAGCTGCTGTTCGAACAACGCTATCGTTACATCATGGCGCGCTGGGGCTACACACCGCATCTCGGCGTGATCGAGCTGATGAGCGAAATGTCGAACTGGGCGGAGTTCGAAGATCACCAGGACGTTTTCGCGCAATGGCATTCGGAAATGGCGCATTACATCCGCGAAACGCTGCACGATACGCTGCATTTGATGAGCTCGAGCTTCGGCAAGGCGCTGATCGGGAATTTCTACAACCTCCCGGAAATGCAGGTGACGAGCTTTCATCATTACACCAACAATTACAATGCATCACAATGGCGGTGGCGGATCACCAACGGGCGCAACTTGTATTACGAGCGCAAAGGCATGCTGCGGCGCTACGATAAGCCGTTCATGTTCGGTGAGCTGGGACTGACCAACGGCTCCGGCAACAATTGCGACGCCGACGATTGGGAATCCTGCAACGACATTTCCTTTCACAATGCGCTTTGGTCGACGGCGTTCACGGGCAGCTTCGGCACCGGGCTCAACTGGTGGCAATGGAAAAACGACGGCTACCGCGAAGCCAATATGAGGCCGTTGCGCTGGTTCGTCGATTCGGTGGCAAACGGTATGCGCAATTACACTGAACCGGAAATGTGGACGGGCAACGGGCTCGAAGTTTTTTCATTGAGCACGCAAAGCGGTTCTTCGGCGGTGGGCTGGGTGCACAATACCAGTTGGTGGTGGGGCAACCTGCCGGACAGCACCTGCCATGACCGTTCCGGCAAAACCATGCCGTTGCCGTCAAACAACGATGCCGCCGCACGACCGGAGAACCGCATTGGCAACCGCTTCCGGATCGCCGGACTGAAGCCGTTGAAGCGGTACGTCGTCACGTTTTACAGCACCCGCGAAAAGTCGCAGGTGATTTCCCGCAAGACTTTTAAAACCAACGCATTAGGTGAGGCGCGACTGGAAATGCCGGCGGAGCAGGACTGCGCCTTCGGAATCGGGGCCTCGTATCCCGGTTATTTTTAAGGGAAGAATTGGCCGTTCCTCTTGATTTCCTTACATTTGCAGCCCTTCAAAAGGAAAAGCATGTCGTCGCCTGTCAAAATTTTCGCTGGATCCAATTCCCGCTACATTGCGGAGAAGATCGCTGCTGCTTACGGGCAGGAGCTGGGAAAGGTCACGCTGAGCAAGTTCTCGGACGGTGAATTCCAGACCTCCATCGAAGAAACCGTGCGTGGCGCAACCGTGTTTTTTGTCCAGTCGACTTTTCCGCCGACCGATAACCTGTTCGAGCTGCTGCTGATGGTGGATGCCGCCAAGCGCGCTTCGGCCAAGGAGATCATCGCGGTAGTTCCCTACTTCGGTTTCGCCCGCCAGGACCGCAAAGACCAGCCCCGTGTGGCGATCGGCGCCAAGCTGGTGGCGGATATGCTCGCTACGGCCGGCATCAACCGCATCATGACGATGGACCTGCACGCCGACCAGATCCAGGGATTCTTCAACGTTCCGGTCGACCATCTTTTCGCTTCCACGATCTTCATTCCCTATATCGAAAGCCTCAAGCTTCCGAACCTTACGATGGCAGCTCCCGACATGGGCGGCTCGAAACGTGCGAACGCTTACGCAAAGCACCTGAAGAGCGATATCGTGATCTGCTACAAGCAGCGCTCGAAAGCCAACGTGGTCGACAGCATGACGGCGATCGGGGACATCGAAGGCCGCAACATCGTTCTCGTGGACGACATCATCGACACCGGCGGCACGCTCTGCAAAGCAGCCGACATGATGATGGAACGCGGCGCCAACAGCGTACGCGCGCTCATCACGCACCCGGTGCTTTCCGGCAAAGCGTACGAGATCGTGGAAAAATCAAAGATCACCGAGCTGATCGTTACCGACACCATCCCGCTGAAACAGGAATCTTCCAGGATCAAGGTGCTTTCGGTAGCGAATATGTTTGCCGACGTGTTCCATCGCGTCGTGAACTACGAGTCGATCAGCTCGCATTTCATCATGTAATTTTTTTTACTAACCAATAAAACCAAAAACAAGTACCATGAAATCAGTAGCTATGAGCGGTTCGCCCCGTGCGAACGTAGGGAAAAAAGATGCGAAAGAGCTGCGCCGCAACGGAATGGTACCTTGTGTGCTTTACGGTGGTAACACCCAGGTCCTGTTTGCCGTTGATGAACGCGCATTCAAAGACGTGGTGTACACGCCGGAAGTAAGCACTGTCGAAATCAACGTCGACGGTAACTCGCACAAGGCCATCCTGAAAGAAATTCAGCTGCATCCCGTTACTGACCGTATCCTCCACGCTGACTTCCAGGAGATCGTATCCGGCAAAGATGTTACGATGAACCTCCCGGTGAAAGTCGAAGGAAATGCTGCAGGTGTTCGCGCCGGCGGTAAACTCCTGAAGAAAATGAGGAAACTGTCTGTGACCGGCCCGATCGAGAAAATGCCGGAGAGCATCGTGATCGATGTGACCGAGCTGGAAATCGGCGCGGCGATCCGCGTTGCCGACATGAAAGCGGAAGGCCTCACCTTCAACGATCCGGAAAACGTAACGATCATCACCGTGCGTGTAACGCGTAACGTGGTGGAAGAAACGCCGGCTGCAGGCACTGCCGCGAAACCGGCTGCCGCTCCGGCTGCTGCGAAACCGGCTGCAGACGCCAAGAAGAAGTAATCACTTTCTTCCCGATAGAAAAAGAACCGCTCCCGCAAGAGAGCGGTTCTTTTTGTATTGTTGAAACCGCTTTTGAAAAGTTTTTGCCCTTTTAGAATATTTTAGAATGCCTTGCTCCTATTTTTGTAAATGCCAGATCCGCTAACACCTTCTCAGCGGAGTTACTGTATGAGCCGGATTCGTTCTAAGAATACCGGAATAGAATTAATTGTTCGCAAAAAGCTGTATGCTGCCGGCATTCGATATCGGTTGCACAGAAAAGACTTGCCGGGAAAACCCGATATTGTAATCTCTAAAGCAAGACTGGCCATATTTATTGACGGTGATTTCTGGCATGGCTATAAATTCGTTCAATGGAAGAACAAGCTCGCGCCATATTGGAGAGAAAAAATTGAACGTAACAAGAAAAAGGATATTCAAAACACACGATTGCTGCGAAAAATGAATTGGCGCGTAGCTCGCTTTTGGCAACATCAAATAAAGAAGGATCCTGACAAAGTCGCGCTAAGGATAATTGAGTTGATTAATGACCCCAAAACTGAAGAGTATGTCGGAATACGTTGAATATATTAATAAAGTTCTCAGGCCTGCCAATCAGTTTGATTATTCAGCCTTAGATCTTTTTGCAGGATGCGGCGGACTTTCATTAGGATTTGAAGCTGCCGGTTTCATAACAACAGGTTTTGAAATGCTTGACGCGGCTGTTGCTTCCTACAATGCAAATATGCAGGGAGATTGCTACAAGGAAAAACTGTTTGTTGGATTTAAATATCCTCAAAAAAAATACGATCTGATTATTGGAGGACCGCCTTGTCAGCCTTTCAGCGTTGGAGGCTATCAATATGGCGCTAATGATCACAGAAATGGTTTTCCCATTTTTATTGATGCAGTTAAACAACTAAATCCCAAAATGTGGATGTTTGAAAACGTCAGAGGCATGATGTATTCAAACAAAAAGTATTTGGATTCTGTTGTTGCCGAGCTAATCTCTTTAGGCTGGAAAATCGAGCTGTTGCTAATTAATTCTGTCGACTATGAAGTTCCGCAAAACCGACAGCGGCTATTTGTCGTGGGGCACAAGAAAAACTTTTCTTTCCCGGAAAAATCTCACAAGAAGCATACGGTTGGCGATGCAATAGGAGATCTGATAGAATCTGTTAAGGATAAAACGAAGCTCTTAACAGCTTCAATGGATGAATATATCCTGAAGTATGAGGTTGCTTCAAAGTGTATTAATCCTCGCGATTTATATCTTAATAAGCCGTCACGCACACTAACATGCAGAAATATTTCGGCTCCAACCGGCGATATGATACGCGTTAAGCTTAAAAACGGTAAAAGGCGAAGAATTACAGTTCGCGAAGCGGCAAGGCTTCAAAGTTTTCCCGACTGGTTTGAATTCAACGGAACGGAAACAGACCAATTTAATCAAATAGGAAATGCAGTTCCGCCACTCTTGGCTTATCATATCGCCACCAAAATCAAAGAAGTGTTGAATACCGGAAAATCATTTTCTGCAGCTCAGGCTAAAAAACTCGCAAATGCCAAATAAACATACTTCTAAAAGCGAAAAAATCACGCTTTTAATTTCCGAAGCGGTTGATTTGTTAGATTCGGTTGGCATTCCAATTAAAAGAGAAACTTTTCGAAGACAAGAGAGAATTGCCATGGCATTCATGGCGGTTGCTGGAATTGATAGCAATTGGAAATCCGCCAAATCTTTAAAAGATGGCAGGAAACTTACCACGCGGGAAATCATTTTTTATATCAATTCGCACTATGAGGAAAACTTATCGCCTGGATCCTACGACGATATTCGCAGAAAAGATCTCAGTACGCTTGTTTTGGCTGATTTGATAATTAACAGCGGCGACAATCCTAGTGCAGCCACCAACGACCCCACACGAGGCTACAGCCTGGAAAATGATTTCAAAGAATTAATCCATAACTATAAAACGAAAAACTGGACTGATAATCTGACGAAATTTAAGCGGCTGAAAGGGTCGCTTACAGAAAAACTGAGCCGCCCCCGTGAATCCAAACGCTTAAGTGTAATATTTCCTACGGGAGAGCTGCTTGAACTGTCAAGCAATTATCATAACTCTCTTCAAAAAGTTATTATTGAAGAATTTCTCCCTCGCTTTGGATTCGGGTGCGAAGTTTTATACCTGGGTGATGCAACCAAACGCATACTGCTGTATGCAAAAAACACTCTTGAGTCGCTTGGTTTTTTTGATCTCGGCGCGGACGAATTACCCGATGTTATCGCTTACAGTTCTCAAAAAAACTGGTTATTTCTAATTGAAGCCGTTACCTCAAGCGGACCAATGAGCGATAAACGCGTTCTTGAAATAAAAAAGCTTGCCCCTGACTGTAAAGCTGAATTGATATTCGTTACCGCTTTTCATAATCGTGTTGATTTTCGAAAATGGGTACAGGATATTGCTTGGGAAACCGAAGTCTGGATTGCCGACACGCCTGATCACATGATTCATTTTAACGGTGATAAATTTTTGGGCCCTCACCTATGAAATACCTCATCGTCGGTCTCGGCAACATCGGCAGCGAATACGACGGCACGCGCCACAACATCGGTTTCGCCGTGCTCGATGCGCTCGCGGAAAAGAACAGCCTTTCCTTCCGCCACGACCGCCATGCGTACGTCACCGAGCTCAAGCATAAGGGCCGCACGTATGTGCTCGTGAAGCCGACCACGTTCATGAACCTCAGCGGAAAAGCCGTGCAGTACTGGATGCAGCTGGAGAAAATTCCGTTGGAGAACATGCTCGTCATCACCGACGATCTTGCGCTTCCGTTCGGCACCATCCGCATCAAAGGCAAAGGCGGCGCGGGCGGACACAACGGCCTCACGAACATCGAGCAGACGATCAACAGCCAGGAATATGCGCGGCTGCGTTTCGGCGTGGGCAACGATTTCCCGAAAGGACGACAGGTGGAATACGTGCTCGGCCACTGGAGCGACGAACAGAAAAAATTATTGCCGGAGCGTCTCGAAAAATGCGGAGAAGCCGTCAAAGCGTTCGGCACCATCGGGCTTGGACTGACGATGACGCAGTTCAACGGGAAGTGAGTTTAACCACGGAGACACAGAGGCACGGAGCCTACTTCCGCTTTCATTGTCAAATAAAACAACCCGGAAAGAACCCGTACGTTTTTCTTCCGGGTCTCTTTTGTATTTGTAGTTATCGTTTCGATTTCGCTGCCGCCTGCGCCTGGAATTCGCGCGGCGTTTTGCCGGTGACTTTCCGGAATACGCGATTGAAATGCGAAACGTTTCCGAAGCCGCAGGAATACGCGATCTCCGCGATGAGCTTGTCGTCGGAAGATTTTAACCGGCGGCAGGCCTGCTCGACGCGCACTTCGTTGAGGAACGTGACGTACGTTTTGCGCGTGTGCTTCTTGAAGAAACGGCAGAATGCTTCCGGCGTCATGTGCACGACTTCCGCCGCATCGCTCACGCTGACTTCTTTGTCGAAATGCTTCAGCGTGTAATCGTAGATCGCATGCATGCGCGTTCCTTCTTTTTCCGAAAGCTCGTGCGCAACGGGACCGTCCGACAGCGGAAGATGTTTGCTGTGATTCAGCGCGAGATCGACCAGCTGCAGGAAAGCGGTGAGGCGCTGTAGGCCGCTCTGCACACGAATGCGGAGAAACGCTTCCGTCATCGCCACGTAATCTTCCGGCTCGATACGATAACCGCGCGTGGAGCGCATCGCGAATTGCTTCAGCTTCTCGAGCTCCGGCACCGCCAGCAAATTCTGACGCGCTTCGGAAACATCGAAATACACGGAGATCGATTGCGCCTTCAGCCAGTTCTTATTCTGAAAATAGATCGGATCGCAACGGAACACGTGCGGCTGGTTCGGACCGAACCAATAAATATCACCCGAACCGAAATGGCCCGTATAGTTGCCTGCGAGCAGCGTTCCTTCTCCCTTGAGGATCCACGTCAACTGCACTTCCTGGTGCTGGTGGAGATACGTGTAAAAATGCTGCTCGATCTCTTCTTCGACAATGATGGACTGTTCGCCCGGGACCGGAATCTTGAAAGGAAGTGTCTTCATTTCAACGCGTGCAATTCTGCTGGAATTTGGTGGGATATTAATCTTTGGGGGATGCTATTTTACCGCTTTGCATCAAGATTTGCAAATTATCGGCTAAAATCGGGCTACCGTTACGGGACATCCGCTTTTAGTTTTGTCGCGTTGTCTTTTCCAGGGTTTTGGTTTCCCGCAGAGGAGCTGTGGGAACAGGAAACGGCAGCGGGCGGAGGTGTTTGCTCAATGCTTCGCTCAATACACCAACAATTCCATAATAACGTCAAAGGCCGGAGGGGAAACCGGCCTTTGATTTTTTGTGCCGGCCGTTAACAGGCGGCACCTGCTTTAAAAATCATCGCTGCGTTTCAGGTAACCGAATAATCCGTCGTGATCGTACGGGCTGGCGGTGAAATAAAGCATCCGCATTTCACGCGACGAGTTGAAAGAAATGCTGCGCAAACCTTCGATCGTCAGCGGAACATTTTCTCCCGTCATCATTTTTCCCTGGTAGCGACCAGAAGCCCTGTCGTAAATATTGATCGTGCCGTCGCCGTGGTTGGCAATGAGCACATGCTGTCCGGCAACTTCAATTCCCCACGGCGCATTCAGCGCAACACTCGCATCGAGGCTGCGCACGAAACCGCCATCCGCACGGAACACGCTCACCCAACCGCGGTTGCTGCCGGTCATCGCTTCACCGTTACGTGCAGGGATCGCATACACGACGTACAGCTCACCGTCGACGAACTTCAGGTTGTAAGGCGCATAACCTTCCGGCAAATTCGGATCGGCCAGCGCGCGATGCGGTACAAAACCGAAACGCTCGTCGAATACATCGATGCGTCCGTTCGCAAAGTCAGCCGCATAAAGAAAATGCCGCGCGCCCAGCATTACGACGGCCAGCCCGGTATACTTCGCGCCTTTCGCCGAACGATCCACCATCGGCTGCACTGTATTGCCGCCCGGTTCAGAAGCCATGATGCGGCCGCTGAGATCTGCGAATAAAAGATCGGCCGCACGCGTCATGTCGGGACCGGAAAAATTTCCACCGGAAGCGACTACCGCAGTCGGCTGCTCTGCATCACCTACGATCAGCGGTATCTGCAAGCTGTTGCCGAGCTCGTCGAACTGCAATGCCAAACCTTTATCGACGGAAGTAACCCAGGTACCGCGCGAGCCGGGGCCCATGTAAAGTCCCCAGGCGTGCGCGAGATCCGCATTCGTTTGCGCTGCACCGGCGCCGTCGTGGTTCGAGACAAGATTGACCTGCACAAAGTGAGCGTCCGCCATCCGGCCGTTCGAAGCACCCGGCGTTTGGTTGCCGGGGAGAAGTTCGTCTGTTTCTTTCTGGCAACCGATGGCTGCTGCGGTAATGAACAACACTACGCAAGCGGCTGCCGGAATAAACCCGTTTTCAAAAGAAAAGAGGTTGAATTGTCTACTCGTTTTCATGGCTGATAAAAGTTGAAATACGGAAGCGTGCGCATGTGTTCTTGTTTACGGCAAACCATGGCAAAGCCTGTTCCCGCAAGGGTTCCAGCCCCACGCCTTTCGTTAGCAGGAAAAACAGGTCGACCGAACGACACTCCGCGACGATGCAATTCATGTGGATTCGCGCGAAACGGATTCCACAGGTTGCCGCATTGCGAAAAAAAGAAACAGGTTGAGGAAAGAAACGGGTCAGGTCTTCGCCGTCGCCTGCACAAACGAATAATAAAACACCGCGTTCGGATCTTTCGCCACCTTGTGCATCTCCTCTTTTACTTTGCCCGCCATCTCTTCGGTGACGTAACCCGCCTTGAGCAGATTGGGCATGCCGCTGAGCAGGAGCTCGGTCCAGTACGCGATCATCTCTTCCCGCTTGCCGGGATTGCGGTTATCGAGGAAGAAAGTTTTCGTTTCGGTTTTGATGTCTTTGTAACCGAGCGACAGCAGCATGTTGCCGAGTTTCGCCCCGACGAACGGATCGCCGCCCATTTCGTACTGGAGGTTGTTGAACTTCATCCAGTATTCGAGCACGTTCGGTGAATACGGCTCGAGAAAGAACGTGGCGTTGAGCACTTCGGTGACGTAAACGGTGCTGTTCGGCAGCAACACGCGTCGCACTTCCGACAATACTTTCTGCGGACCGGGAACATGCTCGAGCACCCAGCAGAGAAAAGCGCCGTCGAATTTCTCATTCGATTTGAATGTCATATCGGTCGCGTCCATTTGCCGGATCTCGTAACGGTCTTTGGCAACCGGGTTATTCTCCAGTCGCTTTTTAGCCGTTGCGATCTGCGCTTCGGAAAAATCGACGCACGTGATTTGCGCTTCCGGGAAACGCCGCAGCAAAATTTCCGTTTGTGCGCCCACGCCGCTCCCGACTTCAAGCAGGTTCTTCACGCCGGAAAGATCGACGCCGTTATAAACGATATTCTCCAGGAACCGCGCCTGGCGATATAAGCGATCCTGCTCTTCGGAAGTAAACCCGTGCAGGTAATTGTCTGCTTCTGCCATGATGCAAAATTACGGGATTGAAAATTGAAGATTCATGATCGTCGTTAGTGAATATCGTCGGGATGCATTCGCAAAAATCGTGCGATGTGTTGACGGGAGAATGCGGATTTCACACGGAAGATTCAGGATGGTTATCATGGAATATCGTTGGGATGCATTCGCAAAAATCATGCGGGTGTTTTATTGGGAGAATGCCGATGTCCACACGTGTGCCGCCCCTCCGGGGCTCTCACCTATTTGTGATACATTTTTTCTAAGAGTGTCGTCCCTCCGGGACTCTCACGCAAATGAATATAGCCCCAGAGGGGCGACATCCTTAGAAAAAATGAGAATGAAAAAAACGAGCCCCGGAGGGGCGGCACACGTGTCTATTAATACGCACTCCTCATCCGCAATTTTCAATTTTCAATAAATGAATAATTCGGAGGAACAACATCCGCATCATCGTAAACACGCGATCCACATCCGCAATCTTCAATATTCAATAATAGAATTAAGTTTACGCCTCGATGAAAACCCTGCTCGGCTACCTTTCTAAATTTTACCGGGAAGAATTCCGCTGGCTGTATTTTTTACTGCTGCTGGCATTCGTTCTGGCGGCGACATGGGCCAATAGTCATTGGAAAATTTCATCGCTGCACGTCGGCTCGGGCGAAAAAGATCCGCTGCGGATGCTGAACAATTTTGTGTTCTACGGCGTTTCGTATCTCGTTCCACTGCTGCTGTACATTCCATTCGCGAAAGACCGCTCCTGGCTGCGCAAGCCGGGATTCTGGCTGCTCGTCGTTCTTGCGCTGGTAATCTTTTCGTTCCGCGTCTTCTTCTATTATCATCATCTCGTTCTCGCGCCGTACAAAGACGCGCCGCACATCCGCTTCTGGACCAAATGCATCAACAACCTCGTACCGGCATTCGTGATGAGCGTTCCGCTGCTCGTGTATTGGTATTTCGCCGACCGAAGGCAGCAGAATTTTTACGGCATCAGCAGCGAACGCTTCGAAGCGAAACCGTATCTCTTCGCCTGGGCGCTAATGGTGCCCATCGTAGTCGCCGCCGCTTTTACACCTGATTTTCACAAATATTATCCGCACATCGAACGCATCCTGCGCAACGGAAATATCACGGAGAATAAAATCGCGTACGGACTGACATTCGAAACCTGCTACAGCATCGACTTCTTCGCGACGGAATTATTCTTCCGCGGCTTCATGATCCTCGCATTCGCAAAATACCTCGGTCGCGGCACCATTCTCCCGATGGCGGTGTTCTATGTCTTCATTCATTTCGGCAAACCACCGGGAGAAGCGATCAGCGCATTTTTCGGCGGAACGATCCTCGGCATCTTTGCATATGAAACGCGTTCCATCTGGGGCGGCGTCATGGTACACGTCGGTGTCGCATGGACGATGGAGCTCGTCGGTTCATTGCTGAAATAAAGAAAAGAACGTTCGAAAAAATGCTGCCGCGTGATATTACTTCGCGCTTCTCTTAAAGTTTGATCCGCTTCAATTCTCGGTATCTTCGCAGCAATGACTCCCGAACAGCAATACGAAGCGAACTGCGCAACTTACCGCACCGACCAGGAACGCGCCGAACAAAAAGCCAATCTCCTCAGCCGGCTGCGACTTTTCGTTTTCCTGCTGCTGATTCCTGTTGTGATCTTCTGGAAGCACCTGCCGTGGCCCGGGCTTTTTATCGCCGGCATCATCGCGGTTTTCCTCTGGCTCGTTCGTTTGCACGAAGACGCGAAAGAAGCGCGGCGCGTGGCGCGGTGGCTGTTCCGTCTCAACGAAGAAGAATTACTCTATCTCCGCGAGCACCGCTTTCCGACCTACACGAAAAATTATCCTGTAACGGAACACGCGTTCGCCAACGACCTCGATCTCTTCGGTGAATATTCGCTCTTCCATCTCGTCAATCGAACCGTCACCGTTTACGGAAGAGAAACGCTCGCGCAAACGCTCATCGCCGATCCGCTGCAGAAAGAAAAAATCCTCGCGCGACAGGAAGCGATCCGTGAGCTCAGCGGCATGGAAAAATTCCGCCAGCATTTTCTCGCGATGGGCCGCGACGAAGGACTGCAGCAAAATGATTTGCAGGAAACCGTCGCCTGGCTGAAGGACGAAGAAGCGGAAGCGGAGCTCGGCTGGTTCAGCTGGTTTCGCTTCGTGTGGATCGCCGTCACGGTGGGTTCTGCAACGGCCTGCTGGTATTACGATCGCTGGGCGTGGTTCTCGCCCGTGATGATCGCCAGCTGGAGCATCGTCGGATCGTACAAGAAAAAACTGGCGGCGGCTGATAAATCCGTCACCGGGCAACAGGCAGCGCTACATCGTTTTGCCGGGTTGTTCCGCGAGCTTTCGAACGCGACTTTCGTTTCGCCGGAGCTGAAGAAACTGCAGGAGGAAGCAAAACAGGCGCAGACCGCATTGAAGCAGCTGGCGGAAATCGCCGAACGTTTTTCGCAGCGGAAAAATGTCGCGAGCAACGTCATCCTGAACACTTTTGCGCTGTACGATCTTCGTTGCCTGCAGCAGGCGCGCGAATGGAAAAAGAAATATGGCGCATTCGTGGAAGGCTGGATCGCCACGATCGGTGAAACGGAAATGCTGATCAGCGCAGCGACATTCCACTACAATCACCCGGATTATTGTTTCCCGGAAGTCACCGAAGGCGAACCGCTGCTCGAAGCTTCCGCACTCGCCCACCCGATCCTTTCACCGAAACAGCGCATCCCGAACGACATCTCATTCGTTCCGCCGAAAAAACTGCTCTTCATTACCGGCTCCAACATGTCGGGCAAGAGCACGTTCCTGCGTACGCTCGGCATGAACGTCGTGCTCGCGCAGGCCGGTTTCCCCGTGTGCGCGCAATCGTTCCGCTTCTCGCCGATGAAGATCAGCACCAGCAGCCGCGTGAGCGATTCGCTGCAGGAAAACA